>JAJDCC010000087.1 GCA_029261015.1 Candidatus Omnitrophota bacterium
GATCGATACAAGCTATCGTGAGTGAATCAAGATCTTTAGAGAGAGGGAGAATGCCGTGTTTTTTAGCAAAATCAATCGAAAGGAGTTCTTCTAGGCCTTGACCTTTAGGAGGATTCAGCAAGCCAGATGCACCCGAGACAACAGGAATGCCTAGTTGCTTTCCTAATGCAACAACAATGTCATGCTCGGTCATTAACCCTAATTCAACCAGCACATCACCAATACGCTTTTTCGTGCCGCGCTGAATTTCAAGAGCCTTCTCTAACTGCTCTCGAGTGATAAGCTCATTTTTAACTAGGATTTCTCCGAGCTTTTCGCTTGTCTTTAGCATAGAGCACCTTTAACTGTTGCTTCGCTTTTCAAGCTAATTACTCAAGTAAATCTAGTGTCTTACTGATAGCGTTGTCACGACGAGCATCAACATCTTGCTCACGAGCTGACAGTGTTTCTCTCTGCCAATTAGGAGGAAGTACCACAGGGAAACCAGCCGAAGCCATATCCATAGGAACATTTTCTTCCACAATACGGGGAGTCACAAAAATTACTAACTCATTATTATTTTCTGTGACACTTTTATAACTGAACAGTTTACCGATTAGAGGTAAATCCCCTATGAAAGGCACTTTCTGCTCAACTACTGTTTCATCAAGATCAATCAACCCCCCAATTACCAACGTATCTCCATTATGAATCCTCACTAGAGATCGGGCACTTCGTGTTTTTGGATCTTTAGCTGAAGATCCATCGGGGGCTGTAAGACTGGAATTATCAGCCGTTGTCACTGATGGCTCAACAAGCAATGTAATAAAATCGTCTTCATTCACTTGAGGGGTTACAGAAAGCAGAATACCAGTCAACGTTCTCTGAGGCGTGGAAGCTATTCCCCCTGTAGTCGGATCTGTTTCTGTTTCAAAACCAACAACCTCATCAGTACTTAATCGAATCACCGCACTTTCATTGTCTAAAGTCAAGACTTTAGGACGAGCAAGCACTTTAGTTCTGGTGTCAGTATGCAACATTTGAGAAATTATTTGCATGGTTGGCAAAGACAAGACACTTGAGGTAAAGGCTCCGTCATTCTGAGCCAAAGCAGTATCGGAAGGCGACCCACTAGTCGACGACACCCAGCTTGCAGAATCCAAATTAAAAACACTGAAAGGAAAACGCGAGTTACGAGCACCACCAGCCAATGTCGCTGTGTAGCCATCAGCAACATTCGACTGATACTTCAACCCCTTTTCGTCTACTCCGCTCAAGCCAATCTCCAAAAGCTCTGTCTCAATCAAAATCTGAGGGGTACGCACATCCAAAGCCGCCAAAGCAGATTCGATTCTTGGGAAGTTACTCTCATCATCCGTTACAATTAAAGTATTCGTACGCTCATCCACACTCAACGTACCTAGATCTGACAACAACTGCTCAATGATAAGATCAACGCCTAATGTGTCACTTTGACTACCCGTTGCTGTTTCCCCTCCTCCTGTAACTTGATTCGTTGCTCTGGCCGCTTCAAAAGGAGTAATCCCACTGAATGCAGAAATACTACGAGCCAAAACCGATTGAGAGACTCGTGCGTAACGTAATCGGTAAACGCGAGTAATCAATGTCCCTTCGTCTGAAATAGGTCTGACGATATAAATATCGCTTCCCGGTGGACGGACATATGTCAAATTGGCTGCAAGTAAAATTTGATCTAAGGCATCAAGCACTGTAACTTCTTCTAAGTAAAGCGTGAGCAGCTGATCTTCGACATCATTAGTAGCAATGACATTTAACCCTGTTTCCGCTGAAAAAGCTTTGATGACATCCCGGAGTCCCGCTTCTCGAAAATCCATGGAAATGCGTTGAGCTGTGTCTTCTTCATCAAATATCAACTCTTCACCCAAGAGATTTTCTGAGTCTTGCGCATAAGCCGATCCACCCAACAAACAGACCATCATCACCACGATTACTCGTGCAAATCGATTCCACATCAATAGAGCTCCCTTGGCATCGGAATACTCATAGTCACGCCTTGATATTCCATCGTTATACCTGTTTTCTCAATAGCCAAAATTTTACCGCCATGAACAATATCTCCGACAGCATAAAGCACATCGTCAATAATAGCTTGAGGCGTCCTCCCTCCCCAAAGTAATCCTTGAATATTTAATTCTGGTAAAGAAATCATAGTACCATCAGGACCTTCAAAAGTAGTTTGAAAACCACCCTCTATGCTGTCGTTAACAAATGTCCGGCCTCTACCATCTGTCTCTACTTTAGGAAACTGCGCCAAAAACGGATCTCTCATATCACCAGCCGTGTATCGCGCACGATGAGGATCAGGTTCGGAGGCTTTTTTCATTTCTTGCTCCATAAAAGCAAAATCACCCATGGTCCTTCCTTGCAAAGCCTTGATGCTATCGGTTACAGGAGCCGCAGCTTCTTCAATTTGAGCGATAACTGGAGCGATGGTTTCACCACCCTGCTCTTTTAGCAGCCCCAGATTATTCATCATAGACCACCCCAGAACAGGCAGCAAACCTATCACTATTATAGTCTGTATAAGTTTCTTTTTCTTTGCCGGATCCATTTAAAGTATTTAATTATACCCCTACATACCCATAGCTGCTTTTTTAACAATCTCTTCTGTAGGTTGGAGATATAACGTACTCAATACCAGCTGCCCTTTAGAAAAAGCAATCCCTTCTTCTGGAGCAACCATATCCAACCGCTCAAGCCATATGAAATTTTTTGAGTTTTCTATTTTATCCAATAAGCTCCCCAATTGATGATAGGTAGCAGAAAAATCAAAAGATACTGACAGGTGCACATAGCCAGGACCTGTCTTAGGCTCATTCTGCATAACACTTGTAAACTGAACTCCGCTTTGTTGTGCTAATACAACCACCTCATTGGATATCCATGAAGGATCAGGACTTTGTGGAAGCACCTGACTTATTTTTTCTAACTCTTGAATTAACCCCACCATACTTGCTTGAGCCTGTTGATTCTCTTTTTCGGCTGCTATCTGATGCTGAATGTACTGAACTTTATTTTGTGCAGGAACAAAGATGGCACTATAGCCAGCCAATGCAGAACCTGCAAGTAACACTAAGCCAGGCACCATCGAAAGTTGTACATTCATCAAAACCCCTAAGATTTACACTCAAGTTGAAAGGTTCGATAATTAAAGTTGCCATTCTGACTCACTTCGGCATTAATTTGCTGCACTCGCATCGAAGAAAAACCAGAAGCAAATAAAGAATCCTGCTTAACTTGTTGCTCAAATTTTTGAATAGCAACCAGCTCCTGCGCTGGCTCTCCTAAGAAGCAGGCCCCATCTACCAACAACTTTAAATCTGCCACTCCCCCTCTTTCCATCCGGTTGTCATAAGACAGACTTGTGAGCCACACACCATTAGGAATCCCCATGGCTATAGCATTCAGTTTTTCTGCAAATCGGACCCGATTATTGATCAATCTTTGCAATGTGCTTACTTGTTGCTGTATTTCTCCACGCACTGAATCAATTTGCCCCTTGGTCAACCCTCCCAATATACTGTCCGTTTGCTGACCTTGAGCAATTAATGCCTGTAACTCTTTTTGCGCGTTGGGACTCCACTGACTCGATACCAACCCTATCGCAATCAAAAAACCTATCGATAAAATTCCAAACACCAAAGTTTGGGGAGTTTTTATCGTTTGAGCCAATTGCTCTGAATTAAACGTACTTTTATTGAGTTGGATGTTCCCGACGCTAGGAGATGACTTCACCTCAACGCGTTTCTGGAAATCCACTGCCCCCTTACGGGCATCCTTACGCGTATCTAATAAACCAAAAGCTACCGCTTGAGATAAAGAAATTGCCTCATCATCCGAAGGCAAAACAACATCTCCCATCTCTACTGCACATTGACACTGCAATTTAATTTCCTCATACCAGGACTTCACTAATGCCTCATCACCAAAAAGCAATACCCGTTGCACTTGCGCAGAAGGATACTCACGAACAAGAAAATCGATGGAAACACTCAACTCATTCAGCAATCGCCCTAAGCGGCTATCTGTACCGGGAGGCACAGTTTCAGGAGCAATCTGTTCCTCTAAAGCTTCCTTGGCATCATCCACTGCAACAATATCTGCACGAGGAGCTAAGCTCACATCTCTCGCTAAATACGGGTCCCCATCTTTAATGATGGCAATATGAGCGGATTCATCACTGATGTTTATCAAACAGGTGAAATCTTCAGGAGGAGCATCTTTAACAGGCGTCACCAGCCGTGCCAAGCTTAAGGTGGAAGGTTCAATCCACGCCGGAGTGATTCCAGCATCTCTCAAAGCATTCACAATCGATTCATAGGATTGACGCTGTATCGCCATAAAAACGATATCCAGTCGATGATTTTCTGGAGAAGGATGCACATGGTAATCCCAAACTAAAGCTTCTGTTTTAAAGGGAATATACTTACGTGCTTCAAACTTGATAGCTGCTTCCCATTCCCCTTTTGGCATTTCTGGAATTGAAAAAAAACGGAATAAAACTTCTTCAGTAGGAATAGCAACGGCTACTTTTTGTTTTAATAAATGGACTCCTGAAACAGCTTGTTGTATGGCTGGCGCCAAAGCTTGATCCAACTCTCCAATAAAAGGGACAACCTGCAAAGAGTTCAGCTGGGTCCCCTTCATGCTGACACACTCCACTTGATTACGTCGAATAATCAATCCATATTTCAAGGTACCACTGCCCAAACTGAAATCCCAATTCAGTAATACATTCCCATCCGAATCTTGAAATTTTCCCAACATAAGCATCGCAAGATCAATCAATGCCCAAACGCCAAGGCCACCTAATGTCAAGATCATGGCAATGCCTGAACGTGTTCTCCCAACATATAAGCGATGCGCACCTAAAGTCCCTAACAAACCACAAAGCACCGTTGCAACCAGCCGCGATTTCTTCGAAGTGCTCCCTTCAATTTTCACATCTTCTTCAGACTCATCTTGAGAAGCCTCGGGGCCCTTCTTTTCTTTTAGGGATCCCTTAAATTTCCCTCGCAACTCAGAGAGTGGGATAGGAGAAAATTTCGGTGCTTGTTTAGGTTTGCTTGCAGCTGTTTCAGGTTTCGGCTGTTTCGGTGGCGGCATTTGTCCAGATACGGGAAACGGAGGAGGAAATGCCGATTTATCCGCAGAAGAACCCTGCGAACTATCAGATTCTTGCTTATCTTTATTTTTCTTTCGATTCCAAAAAGCCATACGAACTCCTGATACCTAAATGAATAGCGGTGCTAACAACCAGCGGGGGGATTACTGACAACTAAAGAGGGTGCTTGTAATCCCAAGCCCCCATTAACAGACCTATTCAATAAACTCACCTCTCCGGGAAACACCATCACTTCTCCATTACCGGGATTCGTCCAGGTCAATGTGAATGCCACCATATCCCCATTGGACACAAAATTCACAGCAACGTCACTCCCTACCAAAGTCTGAACATTAGCGCAACCAGCTCCTGTATTACGATAGAATAAAAAAGTGCCGCCCGCTCCACCTTGGTACTCTGACCATTGGTAGTTATTAGGATCATCGAAACATGCCGGCGCAGGCACGCCCACAGCACACGCTCCTGTCATTTGGGGATGCCGCAACTGCAGACTTGTCCCATTGACAACATACCTATCTGCTGTTTCTATGCGTTTTGTGAGATTCAATGCTGCAAGATGAGCCTCAGCTCGAGAAGGATATTTAATCCCAGCGTCATCCCGCGCCTGATCCGAAATGCTGCTACGCGCCATTTCTAAAGCAACTATACCCGCAATCATCACCGCAGTAATGACCAGTCCCACCAAAACTTCAGCAAGAGTAATGCCTCTTCTTGATACTCTCATTTAATTACCACCAACAGTCAAAACAACAGCGCTAGTATTGCATGTAGTTGTTTGAAAACAACCCGTTCCCGCGGCTCCAGGTCCCCAAGGCGCTTCATCACATTCAGTTCCACAATCGGAATACGAGTATTGCGCCATTCCCGGGCGCTCCTGCGGACAGCATCTACCATCTAGGGGCGTTGGCCCCATACAACTTCCCCCACAACCATCCCCTTGACCACAAAATTTACCTGAACAGCTTGGCAAGCACGGCGGTGGCCCTGGTGGCGGCGGCGGTGAACCACAATCCCCCGTCCATCCTCCACCCCAACATGTGCAACCATCAGGACCTGGGCCCCCACTCGAACATTTCGGACAACAGGAACCGCCTCCTGGCCCAGTATAACAAGATCCCATCGGTGAAGGGTTACAACAATCCCCACCTGTACAAGCTCCTGCATAAACATCCTCTACTCCGAGGATAAAGCTTCCCATCACAACGAAGGCAATCATCAGAAAAAACTTGACCAACCCGTGCCTAATCGATTCGTTCATGAATCACCACCGAGTTTACAATATAGAAGCCATCTTCATCTTTAGCCCAATTCTCAAAACCTTCTTTGCGTTTCACTTTCTTGGCAAAAGTAAGTGTGACAAAATCCAGCGTCTGTAATGACTTCGATGCTGTTTTATTGTTAATCACAAACCGCTCCAAAGGCCCCTTACCTCTCTTGGTTCGTTTAAACTCACTGATAAACGTTTTCTCATGCACAATACAAGGTAGGAACAAGTGCTCGTATTCAATAAAGAAATGCGTATCATCAATTTTCTCAACTAACACCGCATGCATTTGGTCATCGTTTATCAATCCAATATTGTCCCCATGTTTTTCAAATTCAAGGAACTCATGCGGTAAATTATTCAACTTCACTTTTTTTCCATAGTAACTCGACTCATACTCCGGTCCCTGTCCATCGTATCCAGGTGGAAGTTCAGGGATTCCTTCATTACTCACCACACTCACTGTTTTTGAATTACCCTCAACAACACGATCGAGTTCCTTAGATTTTTTTCTGCGCTCCAGTAAAGCAAAATCCCTTAAATATTTCAAACTCCCAGAAGAAAATTGCTGATAGGGTCGTTGGGTCTTTGACACACTTAGACGAGAACCACTTACTGGGTCTAATTCCAAAGCAACACCAATCATTTCCATGCCTTGCTTGCGCGCCAGAAAAAGCGTCTGATCCTGAGGCGATAGCCAAAACCACTCCGCCTTGCTTAACCAATCCATTCCCACTTGCTGCCCAAAAGAAATCAATGTCAATCCGCCATCTGCATCAAGATTAGCTCGATACAAATCCACTTCTTCAGGTAGTTTGTGCAACATAAACCATTCCTGGTTGACTAAATGAAATATCGCCGTCAAAGCGTTTTGGTTGTCTTTTTGTTCTGCAAATAATACTTGAACTGTCTTTATCTCAGCCAAAACAAGTTCAGACTTTCTTTCGACATATGAAGGAGTCATGCCTGATAAACCCGTCCAACATAATAAAACGAGCCATGCAATAGCTCGTGGCTGACTCAGAAAATGGAAGACCCTACAAATCAGTGTAGGTTGACTAAAACCCATACCTCACCTTCACCCTCATCAAGTTCTGACATAGCTTTACCAATCACCATGCCAATGCGAACTGAAGAGGCATCACCTCGCATAGCCAAACCAGGAGTCGATGCAGATACAAGTAAATCACCACGACGAATAGGTCCATTTTCGGTACTTGCTTTCACAGGCACTCGCCCCACTAAAGCTATCTGATGCCCATCTCGTTCATCTCCCAAGACAATGCCTGGTTCAGTCGTGATCACTCCGGCCACTTGTGAATTATAAGCACCAGCTGCTAATTTCAACATCTCATCCGCTTCACGATCAATCATGACCACATCACCCGGTTCCATAGGACGAACCATCGAGCTCATAGGAAAAGCTTCAGCGACATCAATTGCCGTACAAGCAAAATTACCTCGTGCATACACATTACCTTGAACCCAAAGTGCAAACTGATCCGCGGCTCTATGGGCACCCACACGAGTAGGGACACCCAAAGCAACATTACCCACACCACTCACATGCAAAGTGCCCGAGGGTGAAGTTGTGCCCACCCCTAAGCTACCATTGGCATGAAAAGCAAGGATGTTCGTTGTCCCTCCCGAAATTTCTTGGACTCTTAGCGTGTCGACATATGTCCCTGTAAAGAATTGCGTCGCTTGCTGTGCATTCATTCTGATGGCAGCTGAGGCATCTTCAATTCTGATAGTTGACCCTGTAGGATCAGAAATAGTTAAGGCCTCTGCAGGTGTCGCCGCAACACCAGTAGTATCCCCTACAAACAAACGCTGTTCTAAAATGAGAGAATTGGCAGGAGCAGCTGATTGTGAAAAAGTATTCCCAACTGCGGCACTTCCAGCTACAGCCAATGAATATAGCGGAGTAACAGTACCTACACCAACATTCCCTTCAACCAACATGCCTTGCAAAGCCGCATATGGAGCGGCCTGATTCGCTCCCACATAAGTGGCTCCAACTAATACCGGACCGTTGACGCTGGTAAAGTGAATAGGCGTTTCAGTCCCTACGCCAATGGCACTGCCCGCTTCGGAACCTAAGAATGTATTGTGAGTAGACCTAAGCTCATCATAAAAACCTCTTGGCGATGGATAGTAGGTTTGCAAAGTAATATCTTCAGCAACCACAACTGGTGCCAACACAAAAACACCTCCAAGAAACACACTGATTTTTGAAATGAGATGTCTTCTGCGCATTCGTATCACCTACTGTACCAACATGAGGACATAACCTGAATCCTCTGTGAAATTTTCTAAAGCTTTACCCAAAACCATTCCCTGCTGAATCTTATGTGAATTAGCCTTCATGGCATATCCGGGTTTAGAAGAAGCCACAAGAAAATCGCCACGCTCAATGTTACCCCCTTCATTGGTCACTTTTACGGGAATCCGCCCCGCAAGAGCGACAGGATAACCGTGTTCTGTCTCAGCCCCCAATAGTACACCTGGCTCAGTTGCGATCACCCCCACCACACTCGTATCATAGGCATCAGAAGATAAAGTAATCGCAATGTCGTGGTTTGTGGAAATACTGACAACATCTCCTGGCTCAGGTAACCTCGCTTGACCCGTAGCCCAAGTAAAGTTTTCAGCGACATCTGTTTGTCCACAGCGATAATAGCCCGTAATCGCCATGTCCCCTGAAACACGTAACTTTCCACCTGAAGGAGGATTAGTCCCTACTGAGACATATCCGCTATTACTGAACAACGTACTGCCAGCAGAAAAAAGATTTCCACTTGCCGCAGGGTTTGAAGAAACAGAGCCTAGAACAACTTCAACCGGACTCCCTCTAAAGTGATGATACGCACCAGCAATCTCTAACTTCTCAGGAGAATAAATCCAGCTATTCCCACTTGTTTGATCACTGAAGACGACACCCTGGTTGGCTGCAGATCCAGACATTGGATCAGCAAGTACAAGTTCATTAACAGCAGCATGCAAGGGTGCAATAGGACTGGTAGTCCCAACACCTAAACGTGAACTGACAAAATTGGTGTTCAGATGAGTCGCCGGACTGAAAGCAGATCCTATACGCATCAAACCTTTAGAGCCATTCGTTCCAACCGCTAGTCGATTTTGTGCACTCGCATTAGCTGCACCCACGCTCAGATTGCCTTCAACAATAACCCCATTGGCAGGTGCAACATTATTTGTCGCATAATTAGCCCCAACAGAAATGCCTCCGGCAACACCCATCAGAAAACCACTCGCATCCGTGAAAACAGTATTATCGGTACCAATGCCCAATACCGCAGGCAAGCCTTGCGTAGCCAGATAGGTATTACTCGTTGACCTCAATTCCATATACATAGCTCGAGGTGAAGGATAAAACGTCGTTAATTCAATATCCTCCGCATTACCCCGTATGGAGATGCTTAACACTAAGACAACAGAAAAACTGAGTAACCGAATGGTTTTGTTATTGAACATCGATTCTCGCCATTATAGTGCCATCTTCACCTTCAGTAAATTCTTCCAAAGCTTTGCCCAACACCATTCCAATTTGTAATTTCTCAGTATCTGCTTTCATGGCATAGCCCGGTTTTGATGCAGTCACTAACAAATCCCCTCGCTTAATAGGGCCTCCCTCCAAAGTGACTTTTGTTGGCACGCGCCCAGTCAATGCCACCGTCTGACCTTCAATATCAACACCTAATAAAACCCCAGGATCTTGAGAAATCACACCCATAACAGTCACATCATGTGCTTGCATCGATAAGCTAATTCCCTGATCATGATCTTTTGCCACAACGACAACATCACCAGGTTCTAAACTGCGTGCATTCGTAGCTGAAATGGGGAAACGTTCTGCCACATCAGCTTGGTTGCAACGAAAACCACCGGAAGCACCTACATTACCGTTGACCCTCAAAACACCCGTGGAAGGAGCACCACCAGAAGCCCCCACCAAGGTATAGCCTGTATTAGCCAATAAAACATTGCCCGAACCTGAAGCACTTCCTACTTCTAATGCATAAGCATTAGCAGCAGCACTTGGCAGCACATTTGTCCCAATGGCTACTTGAGTTCCTTGAAAGATAAATGGACGAGCAATACCTATAGACGGGGAGTCGACAACAAAAGCTGGGTTGCCACCTGAGGCAACAACCGACATATTCCAATCTGCAGAATTGGTATCAATAAAATCAATACGAGGATTTTGGACCAAATGGACCTTAGCTGAATTCAATGCAGCCGAAGTGGAAACACTCAAGGTATTTGCAGTCGGGCTCACCGTGCCAACTCCTAGAGCATCTTCAACAATCAAGCCCACATTCGCAACTGGAGCAACTCCTGCATAATTTGCTCCGACAGCCACTGAAGAAGCATTCACCATAAAAGGGGTTTCAGCTGTCTCTGCAATGTACAACTGCCCCTGCATCCCCAAACTATTCGCTGCCATGTTTACCGCACCAGCAACTGTGGCATAATTTGCTCCGACAGCCATCGTGCCAGCCACACTCAATAAGCTCACCGGAGTTTCAGTACCCATTCCAACCAAACCACCCGTCGTGGCATTTTGCATAGCTAAGTAAGTATTGTTTGTAGAACGAAGCTCTTGATAGACACCACGAGGAGAAGGATAATACGTAGAGATGGTAACGTCATTTTGCTCTTGAGCCTCAGCAATATGGGCATTCAAGACACCTAGAAGCAGAACTAAGGAGAGACTACGTGCAGTTTTCAGAACCATCCCAACATGCCCTCACGGTTACTGCGTAACAATCGCCTACATTGCCATCACCATCACAATCGGCGGGTTGTACTTTGTATTGCCCTGAAGCTTCTTGACCTGAAACAGCTAAACTGGATTCTTGCCCTTTATCGGCACCAAAACCATAATTAGTCCAAGCACCACTCCCATTGGCAAGAAAGTCCCCCACAGCGTCTGCTCCGACTTTAGTTCGAATGCCCTCCATCAATTCTTGCGATTGGCCACCGGCTTCAGACATAGTCGATGCATTCTGTTTATGTGTGATTCTAGTGGATGCAACCAATGCTGCCATCATACCCGCTGCAACGACTGCTGCCAAGAGCGTAGCCATTAAAATTTCCATCAACGAAAATCCGCGACGATTCATTAGGGCTCCGCCCAGGTTCCGCCAAATGTACGATCTTGGTTAACGGTAATCGTTCTTCCATTACTGGGGCCACCGACTCTGGTTGCTGTTGCTGTAAAAGTAGCCCCCGCAGCTGTCACAGAATAAGAAACTGCACCTCCAGCGGCATTGGGATTATCCATGTAAATATTATCACGCCAAACAGACTGCGCAGCTCCTGCAGCTATGGTGATGTACTGATCCCCATTCACTGTTGAATACGTGCGTTCTCCGGAGTAAATAGAAAGGAGTGTGTCACGAGCTTCATTCCACCTAGCACGCTCAACCGTTTTTGCATACTGAGGTAAACCCACTGCGGTGACAATGGCAATAATGATCAAGGTGATCAATAACTCCATAAGCGTATAAGCTTTTCGATTCATCAATAAGCCACCTTAGCCTGAATAGCACGGTCTTCACAAGGATTGTTTACACAGGGTGGAATAATCACATCGACTGGCGTTCCATCAGGCATAGTGAAATCGACATTACCAGCAGCTGATGACCATGTGGGATCTTGCCACAAACGTTGCATAGCCCACACCACTCCAGATTCAGAAGCATATCTAGCGGCAGGCCGTTCTTTAAAGAAGCGAGCTTGCTCAGCTTGCGATAGAGCCATCATGATATCCGCATATGCGGCTACCGCAAAAAGAAAAGCCATGACAAGTGTGAATGTTAACACCGCGCCACGCTTATTCTGAAGCACGCTAAAGCACTGCTTACGCATAATTGAGCGCCCCTTGTGAAAAGGCTGAAACTTTAAAAAATTACAATAATCCCTACTCAAAGTATGGATGACAGCTAATTTTTGTGTCAAGAAAACCACACCGTATATAAGAGGAAGGGAGAAGGATCATTCGATAAAGCTACTCCCAGTTCAAGAAAGCGCTTACTTACGGTCCATCCATTTCAAATAGGATTCCAGCCCCTGCTCTATGGGTAAACTGATGATTTCAGGGATATCGTAAGGATGTTGCTTCTCGATGAAAGAAGAAAGCTCATTCCACCGATCTTGTGTCGTTTTAATCAATAACAACACTTCGTGCGACTTTTCTATTGCTCCTTGCCATCGGTATACGGATTGAACTCCAGGCAAGATATTGACACATGCCGCCAAATTTTTCTCGATAAGCCCCTGGGCTAAAGGCTCAGCTACTTTTATATCAGGACATGTCACCAAAACGACCTGGTACTGACTCATCACACTCCACCTGATTCTGAGAACTAAGGGCTACCGACTGTGCCAATGTGTACTTTGCTAAAACCTGTGGTGCGGCACATATCCCACAAATCAATCAGCTTATCGACATATGCATGTTTATCCGCACGAATCACCACTGGCAACTGATGGTCAGACTTCTCTAGCTTCCCTTTGAGTTCATCCAGCGTCACCAATTCTTCATTCAGATAAATCAAATGGTCTTTGGTTACTGAAATGGTCAATGTAGACGCCGGAGCTGATTTACTGCTTCCCGCTTCAGGCAAGGTCACTTTAATTCCTTGTGGAGCCACAAAACTGGAACTCAACATAAAAAACAAAAGCAATAAGAACACCATATCAATCAATGGCGCAATATCTACAGGAACAGCAACACGTGGTTTACGTAGGCGCATCATTCGGCGGAAGTCTCCACATCAGCCCAATGCCTCCAGTTGGCAATAATGGCTGCTGCTTTTTCCATAAAAAATTGAGTTTCTTCTACTTTTCCTGCGAGGTAGTTATAAGCCAATATAGTTGGGATAGCCACTTCCAAACCTGCTGCAGTCGTCAAAAGCGCTTCCCAAATTCCACCCGCTAAATCTGCAGGCGAAACGGCTGCCATCGCAGAAGCCTGCTGTTCAATAGCCTGAAACGCAATCACCATACCCAAAACAGTCCCTAACAAACCCAACAAAGTGGCTACCTGAGCAATGGTCGATAACCATTTATGGTGTTGTTCTAATTGTGGCAATTCTTCATGCGCCGCTTCTTCCATAATCGCTTCAATATCTCGAGGCTTAGCTTGGTAAGCACGAATCCCCACGCGCGTCACACGTGCCAAAGGACCTTTGGTTTGCGCACACAAAATATCGGCCTCTTCCCATTTCTGCTGATACACAAACCCCCTCAACTCGTCAAAAAATGCCTGGGTATCCACGCTCGTTGTAAAAAAATAAAAAAGTCTCTCTAATGTAATCGTTAGTGCAAACATCGAACACATCATAATAGGCACCATTAAAAACCCACCGCGGTGCACAATATCTACTTGTTGGTAAACCAAAAAAGCTATTCCAAATGATGAAAAAATAAATAACAAACCAATCAACAATCGCTTCACCTTTTACTCCTTATTGTCTTTGCGCTCAGCATACAATCGATCAAGTCTTTCTTGAACAACCTTAACTTCAGGGATGGACTCTCCTATTAATGATTCATACAGCTGAATCACTGAATCAATTTGGCCTTGCCTTTCGTACAGCTTAGCTGCAGCAAACCGGGCACGCACACGCCAAGGAAATGTTTGAATGTACTCATAAAGGTGTAAAGCCCGCTTGATATCTCCACCCGCCTCATAGGCCTCTGCCATGTGATACACAAACTGACCTTCAGTAGCTGGATTCAAATCAATGGCTGTTTCATACCAACGAATGGCTTTTACATAATCCATTTCACTCAAGGCTCTATCTGCAACATATTGAGCCAAAGAAGCTCTTTGCGATGCCGGTAAATGGACTTGATGCGCCAGCATTTCTAACTCAGCAACAGAACTCCCTTCATAACCAATCTCAACAAGAATAATCCGGGACTCAACAGCTTCTTCAGAATTGGGCACTTGTGCAATTGTTTCTTCAAATAACTTTTGGGCTTGATCAGCATCTCCTGCATCCAATGTGAGCAAGCCCATGTAATAGCGTGCTTTTGCTGCCGCGGCACTCTTAGGTCTTTGCGCCATTAAATGCTTAAATTGCTCTTTAGCCAGAATATCTTGATTCTGTGCTAGAGCCATCAACGCCATCGCAAGCTGTGCATCTGCCTGTAATCCTGAAGTAGGGTCTTTTAATAAATCTTCAAAGTGCTGTTTGGCTTCACTCCATTGCTGTTGTTCTAAGTACAAGCGTCCCATTTGATAAATGGCATATCCAGCCTGCTCAGACCCAGGTGCTAAATCCACCGTGCGATTGTAAAAATTTTTAGCTTCTTTATACTGGCGCAAATAAAGATACGTATCTGCTGTACCATTGAAGGCTGCTTGTCTCAGGGCAATATCTTGAATATCCTGAATCGATTCGTATGCCTTCAATGCTGATGTGCTTTTGCCTTGATGCAAAAACAGCTTACCCAAATGCAACTGACGACGCGCCTCAGCCTCTTCATCTAAATCATTCTGTGCAAGAGCTTCCAACCACTTATGGGATTGCTCCATGTCTCCTTCATCAAACCAATACGCACTTAGTCTGAATGAAGCTTGCGATGACACCACAGACTCTGGAAACTCAGAAACCACTTTTTCATACAAGGCTATCGCTTCAGTTTTCTGATTATTCTCAGTCAAACACTCTGCTTTGGCATAATAAGCTTCAGCCTGATTTTCGGAAACACCTGCACTTAAAAACTGATCGAACAAGGACACAGCCGTAGAACAAGCCTTCGCTTGGTAATCACTCCACCCCAATGCGAATGCCGATAAGGCGACAAATCGTGAGTCTGCTTTTGTAGCTAAGCCTTGACGATAAGCCAAGCGCGCTTTACTCGTATTATTTAATTCACGTTGAGCCTCACCCAAATAAAAAGCAATCTGGGCTCGACGCTGAGGATCTGTAGTTTCTTTGAGCAAGGCATTAAAGACCGCAACCGTTTCCCAATAACGCTTCATTTGATAAGCGCATAAACCAATAAATAATCGAGCATCTTTACTGATGGATGTGTTGGGTTGTTGCTTTACCAAGTCTTTAAAATAAGGCATCGCACGCGTGTAAGCTTGTTGTTTAAGATAAGCCACACCTAAACCTAATTGAGCTTGCGCGCTCCACGAAGTTTCTGGGTATTGCTCAAGTAATTTTTGATACGCCGTACGAGCACGCACCATATCTTGAGCATTACTGCTCATTTGGCCTTCCCAATACAACACTTCCGGCCATATTTTATCAGTGGATTTGAGCTTTTTCTTGAGTTGACCCAATCGACGTAACGCTGTTTCTGTTTCACCTATACGATCAAGACTCAACACCCACCACAACCACACTTGTTTGGTTTTATCTGCATGAGGAAAACTCCTAACATAATTTTCGGCAAGCACAGAGGTTTGGTTAAAATCTTCTTTGAGGAATGTTTGCTGCACCATCATGTAGTCAGAAGATACCTCAAAAGCCTGCACACATGGCATGGCCGTAACAAGACACAAACACAAGTATAAGATGTAAAAACTGACTGAACGTAGTGGAATCATCGAGTGGCTAGACGTATTTGTCCGCGAGGCCCTTTTAAAATTGGCTTTAAAAACTTCCCTGTCCAAGATCTTTCTTGTTTTACAACATCCTCCGGTGTCCCGCAAGCCACAAGTTCTCCGCCCTTATCGCCACCCTCAGGCCCTAAATCGATCAAATAGTCGGCCGTTTTGATGACATCCAAATTATGCTCGATCACAAGCACCGTATTCCCTTGTTCCACAAGCTGATGCAACACGCCTAGAAGTTTTTCTATATCGGCCATGTGCAAACCTGTCGTCGGCTCATCCAACAAATATAACGTGTTACCTGTAGCACGTTTAGACAACTCTTTAGCCAATTTTATTCGC
>JAJDCC010000088.1 GCA_029261015.1 Candidatus Omnitrophota bacterium
AAGAGTTCCAGCTGCCTTGTGTTGCAACCAATGGTGTGCACTATTTAGAGAAAGCACATGCGCCAGCGCATGACGCTTTAATGGCCATGCAACATTCCACGACAATTGATAACCCTGACCGCATACGCTATGAAACTTCAGAATATTACCTCAAAACTGAAGAACAGATGTGTGCGTTGTTTCAAGATACACCCGAAGCCATTACGAATACGCTCAAAATTGCAGAACAGTGCGATGTGAGTTTTGAGTTTGGCAAACTCCGACTGCCTGAATACGAGCCGCCAGAAGGCATCAGTCAGCATGATTATCTCAGGCAGCTATGCGTTGAAGGTTTAGACCAACGTTATGGCAAAATGACGCCTGAGGCTGAAGCTCGATTGAATCATGAACTTAAGGTGATTCTACAACTGGGTTATTCTAGCTACTTTTTAATCGTATGGGATTTTGTGAACTTTGCTAAAAGAGAAAAAATTCCTGTCGGGCCAGGGAGAGGGTCTGCTGCTGGGAGTATTGTGAGTTTTGCTCTAGGGATTACAGACATTGATCCTTTGACTTATGACTTACTCTTTGAGCGTTTTTTGAATCCAGAACGGGTCACCTTTCCCGATATTGATATTGATTTCTGCTATGAGCGCCGTAATGAGGTGATTGAGTATGTGATCGATAAGTATGGCTCAACCAACGTGGCTCAAATCATCACCTTTGGAACGATGCAATCTAAAGCAGTCGTCCGTGATGTGGCACGCACCATGCGTATGTCCTACGGAGAAGCGGATCGCTTGGCAAAACTCATCCCCAATGAACTGGATATCACACTCACGCGTGCATTGGCTGAAGTCCCCGAATTTAAAGCCCTGTATGATACCGATGAGCAAATCAAACAACTCTTAGACTATGCTTTGGTTTTAGAAGGGCTCACACGTCATGCCTCTATCCATGCCGCTGGAATTACTGTGGCGGATAAGCCGCTTACAGAATACACCCCGCTATTCAAAAGTAATGATGGCCAAATCACGACTGGTCATGACATGGGATCTTTGGAACAAATCGGGATCCTTAAAGTCGATATGTTGGGGTTGCGTACTTTAACCGTCATTGATCATGCCGTGCGTTGGATTAAAAAGAAACGTGGTGTTGATATCGATGTCACTAAAGTCTCTTTACAAGATGAAGCGACCTACCACTTATTGGCACGGGCTGAAACTATCGGGATCTTTCAGTTGGAAAGTGCGGGCATGCGCGAGCTGCTGCGCAAAATTTGTCCGACCCAATTTGAAGACATAGTTTCGGTGATTGCCTTATACCGTCCCGGGCCAATTGGTTCGGGTATGTTAGATGATTTTATGAAACGCAAACATGGGCAAACGGCAATCATTTACCCGCATCCCAAATTGGAGAACACTCTTAAAGTCACCTATGGTGTGATTGTGTACCAGGAACAGGTGATGCGCATTGCAAGTGACTTAGCAGGCTTCACTATGGCCCAAGCCGATTTGCTCAGACGCGCAATGGGTAAGAAAAAAGCCGAAGCGATGATTGCACAGCGAAAAGCTTTCGTGGCTGGTGCTGAAGCAAAAGAGGTCACTGCCGAAGATGCTAATCGTGTTTTTGACCTGATGGAACACTTTGCAGGATATGGCTTTAATAAGAGTCATAGTGTGGCTTATGCCGCCATATCCTATCAAACGGCCTATCTTAAAGCCAATTACCCTGTAGAATTCATGACGTCTTTGCTCAGCAGTGAATCGGGAAACACCGATAAGCTGGTGATGTATCTAGATGAATGTAAGCGCATGGGGATTAAGCTTTTGCCTCCAGACATTAATTTTAGCGAAGCCATGTTTACCGTAGTAGACGAGAACACGATCCGTTGCGGTCTAGGCATTATTAAGAATGTGGGCATCCATGCTGTTGAAACCTTGGTCGAGGTGCGCAAAGAAATAGGTGCGTTTGGTTCTTTGGATGAACTTTGCACGCAATTGGACTTGAGGCAAGTCAACCGAAAGGTCCTTGAGAGTCTGATCAAAGCAGGGGCAATGGACAGTTTGAATCAACCAAGAGCAGCGCTTTTGGCTAACTTAGACCATTGTATTGAAGAAGCTACGTTGCAGCAAAGAGACCGTGCTATTGGCCAAATGACTTTTTTTGGAGACATTGGTAACGCGCCTGCAGCCAGACAAGAAAACTCCAATAATCCCAGTGCGATATCTCGAGATTGGCCTGATTCCCAAAAATTGGCTTTTGAAAAAACACTGATGGGCTTTTATGTTTCAGGTCACCCTTTGGACGCTCATAGCAAAATGCTTAAATGTTTGTCCGCTTATGACTCGGCTTCGTTAGCTGATATTGATAATGGAGAAATGGTGATTATCGGGGGCATGCTGACACGGATTAAACGAACGGTGACCAAAAAGACTCAAGAAAATATGGCTATTTGTGCCATTGAGGACTTAAAGGGCAGGCTGGAAGTCGTTGTCTTTCCGGGAAGCTATCCTAAGCTATCTCCTATGCTCATGCCTAACAATATCCTATTTGTTGAAGGACGAGTAAGCAAACGCGATGATCAACCCAAACTGATTGCAGAGCGCATGATTGGCATGGAGCAGGCCGGCAACCAGTTAGTGAAATCGCTCAGCCTGGTGCTCAATCAATCCCAAGCTGACCCGGCTTGCCTAGATCAGTTAAAAGCGGTCTTGGTCAAATATCGGGGCGTGGTGCCTGTCTATCTGAATATCAAAATGGATGGGCAAAACCCTATGCGTTTGCGTCTGGCTGACGGCTATAAAGTAGAGATATGTCTACCTCTTATTGAGGCTTTAGAGGGCTTAATTGGCGAAAACAGTGTTTTGGTTGAGCGACGTGAGCCTTCTCCACCAGAACCCTTTAAAGCCCGTAGAAAATCGAAAGAGAGCGCTTTGAGCTAGGGGTGAATTTTAGTATACTGTCAGAGGCCATTTAAAGGGGCAAAGGTTACGTAGGTGTAATCTTGACAAGCGTTTAGAAACATGTTACTTTCGGATTCCAATGGCTATGACGAAGAAGGAGTTAGTCCTTATAGTTGCAAAAGAGACGGGGTTGACCCAGGTTCAAGTGAAGCGGGTTATCCAGCGTATGCTTCATCATGTCGTGGAACAGCTCAAGGAAGGCAACACGATTGAGCTGCGAAACTTCGGGGTGTTCAAAGTCAGACGGCGCGCACCCAGGCGTGGACGCAACCCAAAGACAGGACAAGAAGTTCCGGTTCCTGAAAAACGGGTTGTGGTGTTTAAGCCAGGGTTGGTCATGCGTAAGGATATTCAATAGGTCACTCTGTTCACGCTAATCGGCACAGCACCTCATCGAGCAACTTCACTCCACATCTAGGATTAAGCGACTTGCCTTATGACACTCCAAGCACTGCGTGGAACAACTGATATTTATGGAGAGGCAATCGCTGACTGGACTCACATTGAGCAGTCTGTTAGAGCCTCAGCCCGCCTGTATGGTTACGATGAAATACGCACGCCTATTCTTGAGGATTCAGCGTTATTTTTAAGGTCTATCGGCGAAACCAGCGATATCGTTCAAAAAGAAATGTTTCGGTTTGAGGATCGCGGTGGGCATGACATGGTGTTGCGTCCAGAAGGCACTGCTGCTGTTGTGAGAGCTTTGTTGCAACACAAAATGCATAAACAGCAAGCATTGAATCGTTTGTTTTACATGGGCCCCATGTTTCGAGCAGAGCGTCCGCAAGCAGGAAGATACCGACAATTTCATCAGTGTGGAGTTGAAGCTTTGGGTTCTGAGCATCCTGCTGTAGATGCTGAAGTCATCACTTTGTGCTATCAGCTTTTGAAAAATTGCGGGGTACAGGATTTGCGTATCAATATTACGAGTATGGGCACACGTCAGGATCAACAAGCATCAGCTGAAGCCTTGAAAGCTCGTTTACAGCCCCATATAGACCAATTATGCGCTGAATGCCAAGCTCGCTTAGCGAAGAATGTTTTTCGTAGCTTAGATTGTAAAAAAGAACAGTGTAGAACGCTGGCGTGGGAAGGTGGCTGGCCTTTTCTATTGAGTACAGAATCACAAGAACACTATGATGCTGTCAGACGGGCACTCGATGCAGCCCAAATTGAATACAACGACCAAGAGGCTTTTGCTAGAGGTCTGGATTATTACACACGTACGGTATTTGAGGTTCAAGCTAGTGGGTTAGGTGCGCAGAATGTTGTCGCAGCAGGAGGCCGCTATGATCATTTGGTTGAGGATCTAGGGGGACCTGCAGTGAGTGCTGTCGGATTTGCTGCTGGTATGGAGCGCATTTTAATTGCCGCAGGGGAGCACCTCACAACAGAACCACAGCAAAGACATGGGGTATTTCTTGCAGTCACCCATGCAGAGCTATTAGAGCAAGGCATCCGTTATGTACAACAGTTGCGTGAGCAGGGAGTGCATGCGATGATGGATTTTAATGTCCGCAGCCTAAAAGCACAGTTTCGTGAAGCAGATCGATTGCGCATGCAATATGTTGTCGTATTTGGAGAAAGAGAACTGAGCGAAAAACGGATAGCGCTTAAAGATTTAGACCAGGGTACCCAAGAGCAGATCCATTTAAATGAATGGGTCGCACACATCACACAGCTTGCTAAAAATTAAGGATTGAGTGGGAAGTCAATGAGAACACACGGATGCGGTGATTTAACAGAAGATTTGATGGAACAACCTGTAACGCTTTGCGGTTGGCTGCATCGTCGACGCGATCATGGAAAACTCACTTTCTTTGATTTGAGAGACCGTTCGGGTATTGCCCAGATCACTTTTCATGCCGGAGCTAATGCTGAGTTGCATGAGCAAGTGCAGCACTACGGCCCTGAATATGTTTTAAAAGTTGAAGGGACTGTGCGTAAGCGACCAAAGGGAACTGAAAACCCTAAAATTCCTTCAGGGATGGTTGAAATATCTGCGCAAAAAGTGACAGTACTCAACAAGGCCGAAGCCCCTCCATTAGAGATTGACGATGAGATAGAAGCCTCAGATGATGTGCGCATGCAATGGCGGTACATCGATTTGAGAAGGCCTAAAACTCAAGAGAGATTTATTGTTAGGCACTCTGTGATTCACCAAATGAGAATGGCTTTAGATGCCCTAGGGTTTCTTGATGTAGAAACTCCTATTCTCACTAAATCAACACCGGAAGGTGCACGTGACTACCTGGTGCCATCGCGTGTGAATCCAGGGCAGTTTTATGCGTTACCTCAATCACCGCAGCTATTCAAACAATTACTGATGGTGGCTGGTTTTGAAAAGTATTACCAAATTGCGCGTTGCTTCCGTGATGAAGATTTAAGAGCGGATCGCCAGCCAGAATTCACTCAACTCGATCTTGAGATGTCTTTTGTGAATGAAGAAGATGTCTATGGGGTTATTGAAACCATGTTACAGAAAATCTTTAAGGAAACACTAGATGTAGACCTTAAGATTCCTTTTCAAAGGATCAGTTATGATGAAGCGCAAGAAAAGTATCAAACAGACAAACCGAATTTAAAAACCGAAGAAAACCCTTGGGCCTTTTGCTGGGTGACTCAATTTCCATTGTTCCTCAAAGATGAGCAAACAGGAGCTGTGGTTTCGTCTCACCATCCATTCACAGCACCACATCCGGATGATATAGATAAAATCACCTCAGCGCCACAAGAAGTCCGCTCTAGGGCCTATGATCTTGTGTTAAACGGAGTTGAGCTGGGTTCAGGAAGCATTCGTATCCATCAGGAAGATGTGCAACGTAAGGTATTTGATGCTCTGGGATTGGATGCCAAGACAGTGCAAGACCGTTTTGGGTTTTTACTGAAAGCGTTTCAATATGGAGCCCCACCCCATGCAGGTATAGCTTTAGGTTTAGATCGTCTTGTTGCATTGATTCTTAAAGTAGATTCTATACGAGAAGTGATTGCATTTCCAAAATCACAGCGTGCGGCGTGTCCTTTAACAGAAGCACCATCAAATGTATCTAAAGACCAGTTGAAAGATCTAGGAATTACTGTTGTTCAGAAAGCCACGGTTTGAGAGGAGGCAAGAATGTTCAAAGAGCCATTCATTAAGCTTTTTGGGTTAGGGTTAGCTTTTTTTATTGCTGGATGTGGTGCGGCGCCAAAGCGTATCACAACGCAAATTGTTGAAGTCCCCAGAGTGGATATCAATATAGAAGATGGAGGGAACCGCGGTTATTTAATTGGCCAGGCGCCCCCAACAACAATCAGAGCAACACGCCAGCTTTTAGAAGCTACTATAGAGTTGCCTGGTGTTTCCGATCATGACGGAACCAATGACCAAGTGGCAGTAAAAAAAATCCCTACCATTCAGGGGCAACATCCAAGCAATTGGGAGGAAGCCGCGCAAGTTCAAGAATACATTGTTCAAGAAGGCGATTCTTTGTGGTCCATTGCAGCCAAGCCTCAGGTCTATGGCAAGGCGGCTAATTGGAATAAATTGTTTGAAGCCAACAAGACGCTGTTAGGATCCCCAGAAGGGATTAAAGTAGGTATGCGTTTGAGCATTCCGCGAGATTCAGCACAAGCCTCTGATGAAGGTGCGCCTCAAATAAAGTTCTCTAAATAATATGGCTGAAAGCAGTCTTGCTTTAAGAAACCAAGAAGAAGCTCAAGCGCTTTTTGGACAAAAAGATCAGCACCTTAAAAAAATTGAAGAAGCTCTTCATGTGACTGTTGTTGTCCGACGCGATGATGTCAAAGTCAGTGGCAACGACAAAAATGTAGAGTCAGCACTCAATCTTTTTCATGAACTGCTTGAAATGATACGTACTGGATCAGAAATCAAACCGGATGTGCTGAATATGGCAATTAAGTCCTCAGTTAAGGGTGAACACTTAGAATGGCAAAAATCTTATCAAGACAAAATTGAAGTTGCCGCCAAAAAGAAAACTATAGTCCCGCGAACACAAACACAAAAAACCTATGTCGAGGCTATGAGACAAAACGACATGGTTTTTGGTATTGGCCCCGCAGGAACTGGAAAAACTTTTCTGGCCATGGCTATTGCCGTTGAGAGCCTCACCAAAGGAGACGTCTCTCGTATTATTTTGACTCGTCCCGCCGTCGAAGCGGGTGAGCGTCTAGGGTATTTGCCGGGTGATTTATCGGAGAAAATTAATCCTTATTTAAGGCCTTTATACGATGCGCTTTATGAAATGATGGACATGGATATGGTGCGTCGATACTTGGATCGAGGAATCATAGAAGTGGCACCGCTTGCTTATATGCGAGGGAGAACCCTTAATGATGCTTTTGTTATTTTAGATGAAGCTCAGAACACAACGAGTGAACAGATGAAAATGTTTTTAACGCGTTTAGGCTTTGACTCTAAAGCGGTAATTACAGGGGACATCACTCAAATTGACTTACCTGGAGACCGTGTTTCTGGTTTAGTCGAAGCAAAGAAAGTATTGAGTAACGTTGAAAAAATTAAGTTTATTGAGTTTGAAAAGCAAGATGTCGTACGCCACGATCTGGTTCAAAAAATTATCGTTGCCTACGAAGAAGCTAATATCCAACACCGCAATCGTTAACGCGGTGCGTAGTGGGATTTAAATGCGTTTGATCCTTGGAAATTATCAGAACGATTGTGCAGTGCAATTAAGCAAGTTCAGAAAAGTGGCGGATATAGCCTTGAATGCCTTAAAGTTGCGTGGTCAGGGTACTATTGAAGTTTCTTTTGTGGATGATGCTACTATTCGAGAAATTAATAAACAGTTACTGAAGCATGATTATGTTACGGATGTCATCAGTATTCGGTATGATGATGCGCTTCAAAATAAAAGAATTTCTCGCTGTGCTCTGGGCGGATCTGCAGGAGATGAAGCTATTGTAGGTGAAATCTGGATAGCGCCTCAAGTGGCTAAGCAATACGCCATAGATCACGCTGAAGAATACGAAAGAGAACTAGCAAGATACCTCATACATGGCTTATTGCACTGGATTGGATTTGATGATCATTCAGCGCAAGAACTCATGAGAATGAGAAGACGGGAACAGTGCGTTTTAGATCAACTTCAAGACATTCTCTAAGGTAGCCTTATGGCATTAAATACAACTGATGCAATTGTACTGAGGCGCTACTTGTTTCGCGAAACCAGTTTAATCATCAGTTGTTTGACAGCAACGCATGGTCACATCAAAGGCGTGATCAAAGGTATCCGAGGATCATCAAACAGATACCGTAGTGCGATGGAAGCCATTACAGCAAATCGCATTGTTTTTTATGATTCACATAACTCGCAATTGCATTTAATCAGCCAATGCGAATTGTTTCAAACATGGTCAAATATTCAGCAAGACTATGAAGTGAGTAAAGTAGCGGCTTTTTGTGTCGATTTAGCGGATACGGTGCTTCCACTGGATGAGCCACAGCTTGAAATTTATGAGCTATTATTTGAAACGCTTACGCGATTAAACTTACAAGAGTTAGATCCGTATGATATATCGCTACACTTTGTAGCAAGGCTGTTGAGAATTATTGGTTTTACACCACAAGTAGATGGGTGTACGGGGTGTGGTAATTCTGCTACCACAGGAGCTTTTTGGAGCGCCCGACAAGGCGGTTTATTATGCAGACAGTGTCGGCATCATGACCCTATGGGGAAATTAGCGGACCCAGTATTGGTGAATTGTTTAGGGGCATTATCCGAATCGCAAAACCCTATTGAATTGACACATAAAATACGGATGCCTTTGCGATCAAAAGTAGAAGAGTTTCTTTCGTTTAGGTTGGATAGGCCTTTAAGAACACAAAATATTTTACACGCGGGATAGAATGAAAAAAGTTTCTTTTCAACAATTTATTCGAGCACTAGATGTCTTCTGGGAAAAACAAGGGTGTCAAATTGTGCAACCCTACGATATTGAAATGGGGGCAGGGACTTTTCATCCAGCTACTTTTTTCGGGGCATTAGGCCCAGAGAAAAGTAATGTTGCTTATGTGCAGCCCTCTCGCAGACCCACAGACGGACGCTTTGCACAAAATCCATTACGGATGCAACGGTATTATCAGTACCAGGTCATATTGAAACCGGCTCCCCATAATGTTCAAGAGCTTTACCTAAAAAGTCTGCGTGCAGCCGGATTGAATCTTGATGACCATGACATACGGTTTGTTCAAGATGACTGGGAGTCTCCAACTCTAGGTGCATGGGGTCTTGGTTGGGAAGTATGGATTGATAGTCTTGAAGCTACACAATTCACTTATTTCCAACAAGTGGGTGGTTTAGATTTAAATCCGATCACGTGTGAGATCACTTATGGCCTAGAGCGTTTAGTCACCTTTGTTCAAGGTTGTGAGGATGTTTACAAAATTCAATGGCATGATGATGTCTCTTATGGAGATTTGCATACAGAACCAGAGAAAGAGTCTTGTAAGTACAATTTTGATTTAGCAGACATCGCTTTCCAGCAAAATCTATTCGATCAGTATGAAAAAGAATCACAAAAACTGGTTAAAGAGGGTTTAGTGCTTCCAGCCTATGAACAAATGCTGAAATGCTCACATGCCTTCAATATGTTAGACGCGCGTGGGGCTATTAGCCAATCAGATCGACCTCGATTTGTCCTTAGAATTCGAGCCTTAGCCAAGCAGTGTGCAGTGGAATATTCTAAACGCTATAAGCCTCTAGAGGAGGCGAATCAATGAGCACAAAAACAACAGCTAAAAAAGAAACATTGCTGTTAGAGATAGGGACAGAAGAATTACCTGCAGCCTATCTGCCCAGCTTGATCACACAATTAGCAGATCAAGCCCAAACGCTATTTGATAAGCACGCTATTCAGTATGCTGAAATCAGCAGTAAAGCCACCTTCCACAGGCTTGTACTTGAGGTCACAGGGGTTGAACCTTATGTTGTGCTGCCCGCTGAAGAAATGCGAGGTCCTTCTAAACAAGCTGCTTTTGATGGAGAAGGCAAACCAACACGTGCACTAGAGGGTTTTCTGAAATCCAAGGGAGCCAAACTCAAAGACATAAAAATTGTCAATGCAGGTAAAGCAGATTATGTCTATTGGGTTAAGCCTGCAAAAAAAATTGCGACAATAAAGGTGTTGCCAGAACTCTTGATGACGATTCTGCAAGAGTTACGAGCACCCAAAACAATGCGGTGGGATGATTCTGATGTGCGGTTTGCTCGCCCTGTCCGTTGGATCTTATCTTTATTGGGAACCAAGCTTTTAACAGTAAGGTTTGGGCATCTAAAAAGTCAAGCAGCGACATGGGTGAACCATCCTTTAAATACTAAACGCATAGCTGTGAGTTCTCCTAGTCGATATAATCAGATCATTAAGCAGCACAAAATTTTATTGGATCATGATGAGCGTTCTGCTTATATAGATAAAGCAGTCCGCGCAGCAGCTAAAAAGGTTGGGGCAACCCCAGTCAGTGAAGCCTTTGATTTTGGTTTACTCGACGAAGTGATTTACTTAACAGAGAAACCACAAATCCTTTTAGGTGACTTTGATCCTCAGTATTTAAGCCTACCAAGGGAAGTGTTGCTAGCCAGTATGGCCAAGCACCAACGTGTTTTTGCTGTTGAATCCCAACACAAAATCAAACCACACTTTATTGCTGTGCTCGATGGAAAACCAGGTAAGCCAGCACTGGTTAGAAAAATGTGTGAACGCATTTTGAATGCACGATTGTCCGATAGTTTATTGTTTTGGAAACAAGATACCCAATCTCCTATTGAAAATAAATTAATTCAATTGAAGGATGTCAGTTTCCACGAGCAATTGGGCAGCATGGCCGATAAATCTAATCGCATGCAAACCCTACAGGCACCTTTATCACAAGCTTGGCAATTATCAGAAGAACAATCTTTACAATTGAATCGCGCACGGCATTTGGCGAAAGCAGATCTAGTCACAACTCTGGTTAAAGAATTTCCTACGCTACAAGGTACTGTCGGAAAATATTATGCAAAGCAATCGGGTGAAGCCGAAGCCGTTGCTAAAGCGATTGAAGAACACTATCTTCCGTTGGGGGGTAAGGCACCCGAAACCTTATTGGGCAGTGCATTATCTGTCTTGGATAAATTTGATTCGTTGGTGGG
>JAJDCC010000089.1 GCA_029261015.1 Candidatus Omnitrophota bacterium
ACGGGCCTGAGCCTCATCAGGCACCTTACCTACAGCATCTTTCACTTCAATCAAATTAGGCTTGCAATAACGCGCCAGGCGATTCAAATACTCCTTTTGCAAGCCCTGCCAATCCTGATCCTTCAAACGACCTACTGCAATAATGTCAATTTGACGCGCCAATGCTCCCAAACTCATCTATGGATACAAATCTAAGCTGTGCCATTTTTCAATAGCTTCGGGCAATAACAAACGCAAACACAAATCTGTCGCATCCGATACCGCATTGCGCGCTGCATATTCAGGCACCGCTTCTGTCATGATGACTTGCGCTTCTCGAATAGATAACACCTGCATGCGGTATAAATCACGCGCCACCAACTGTACATCCGCTAAAACAGTGGCCCAATGCTCGTCCTGTTCCACAACATACACGCTAGCCACTCCATAAATCTGAATTTCGGTCTTCTCATAAGTGGGGTTTTGCCAAGACTTATCCACCGAAAAATCCAAATCCTGCAAGAGCATCCTCACATGACTTTCTGCTTCACGGCGGTCCGTACCTTCGTTTAAAAACGTTTCATCAATCGTTACCGTGATGGTGGGCAATTCATATCCAGCTAAGGATTCTCTCAGAGCATCATACAAGCGATCATTCTCCAAAGGCCCTTGCCAAACCAGGCTTTTATGCTCATCCACTAACTCACGAATACGCTTTGACAGCCGGACAAATAAAGCCTTATCTGCTTTATTCGCATAAGCTTTTTCAATAAGGGTTTGTGTTTTTCCCGTTTGCGGCCAAATCACGCGCACACTCAACAACACCCGATGGCCCGTTGAAATCCACCGACCAATCACTAACACATCTGCTTCAAGGACACGGCCTAAGCGTCGCGCCACCGAAGGATCAATAAAACCTTCAACATTCAAACCAAAATCCTGCAACACACTCTGTACCGCACCTCGCTCAATCAACACTAAATCAGAAGCATCGACAGCAAGCCGATCAGAGAGTTGATCCGCCAACTTAACACCAAAATCAATTTGAGATCTCGCATCCTGAAATGCCGCCATATTCAGGACAGCTACCCGCTGCGTCACCGGAACCGCGCCCGCAAATGGCGCACATAAAACCACTCCAAGACAAACCATCACTAGCGATAAACAATGCCGCATCAAACTTTACCCTCAATCGCTAAACTCAATCCAGTTGAACCATGCGCTGCATCACCACACGCGCCGATCCCATCCCATGCTCCAATCCCTCATACTTCACAAACTGAAAATCATCTTGGGTATACCAAAAAGCAATCTCTGGAAAAAGTGGCGCCAGGAATTTCAAAAAAGTCCCCGCAGGATTTAATGTGACCTTCACACAATCAAACACACCCTCAGGAACGACAATCCGTTCATGACCTTCCACAGTAGGACGTACAGAATACGACTTAGCCTTACTTGTGATTAACGTGATGGGTTCATCTATAGCCCCTCCTTCACGCAATCGGTGCTGAATCAGAAAAGGAAGACTGCCTGATGTGGCAAACCGTTCAATTCCCTCCCAGGTACGGGTTGTCAGATCATCTGCTAATTCATTCTGATCAATCGTCAAGGTAAGCGTTTTAGTGGTTGGATCATAGTCACGTTGAATGGATTTTAAAACGCGCTGCCCATCACTGGAGAAGATAGTTCTACTGGCTGAAAGCAAACGTCCAGGGTCTTCTGAATGAAACCGCAGTTTATTCTCCCAAACAACCGGTTCATCGGCTCCATGATAAAGCCCTTCACCACGTTCAAAAACAACCGTTTCACCCAATTTCTCAGCAATATGCACCCTAGCTTGCCAGAGCTTTTGGGTTCCTGTTTCACGCAAAGCCTCATACTGCTCAAAACGCCCCTGCAAGCTCGTGGCTTCGACCGAGACAGCCCCTGCTAACACCACCCACACTGACAGCAAGACATTCAACCACCTACCCCTGCTTGATCGGGACATTATGACTCAAAACTCCTGTTGAAAAACATGTTAACCATCAGTACAGGAGTATCTTAGGGGATTCCATAGAGTGATTCAACTAACAATTCAGGAGGGTTCTGTGACGGGAAAATACAATTTAAAGCAAGTCCCCTTACCTGGATGACTCTCGACCAAAATTTCTCCATCATGCTTCTCAATCAGACTACGCGTTACTGACAAACCCAAACCCGTTCCCCCTCGTGGCCCTTTAGTAGTAAAAAAAGGATCAAACACCTTGCCCAACACCTCTTCAGGGATACCTCTTCCTGTATCTTCAAATTCACACAAAACAATCCGCTGTCCTGGCAAAAAAGACACCGGATGCTCTTTTCCTTTTTGGGGCAATTCATACAAGCAGGAGGACACGCGAATATTCAATGCACCCCCATTTTCCATAGCCTGAAAAGCATTCAATAGGAGATTAATGAATACCTGCTTCATCTGTGATTCATCCAACATAAGTCGAGGCACATCGTGTGGCGCATCGATAGTCACTTTAATATTTTGAATTTCTAACTGTCTCCCCACCAAAGTAAGCGCTTCTCGTGCCAGTTCAGCAATATTGATGGGCTTCAATTCCAATTGCACTGGTTTAGAAAAATCAAGTAGCTCACGCACAATTTTATCAGCACGCATAATGGCATCTTTCATAAGCCCTAACACTTCTCCGTCTTCTTTGCTTAATTTATTTTTTTTCTCTTCAAAAAAGTTAATGCCTTGCAATACGATACTCATAGGGTTTTTGACTTCATGCGCTACACCACCGGCCAACTGACCAATGGCCGCTAATTTAGTCGACTGAACCAATTGTTTTTGTGTGTCTTTAAGTTGTTGGAAAGCTCGACTCAAATCCATATGCGCCTTTTTTAGGCGTTTTTCAGAAAGCTTTTGCGAGGTCACATCCATCATAAAAATACGGATCAACTGACCTTCTGCTTCTATAGAAATTTGCTGATCATAGTACGCCTCATTTATCAATACTTCACGACGAGACTCCCTTTCATTGTGCTTGCGCAATGAAGCCACAACATTAAATATCCCTTCATAAACAGGGTGTTTGATCC
>JAJDCC010000090.1 GCA_029261015.1 Candidatus Omnitrophota bacterium
TTGTTCGGCCAAATCCGCCATATCAGGATCTTTAAGCAATGCTTGCGCTTCTTTTTCTTCTTCTTCTAAAACACGAAGCGCCCGGTAATCATCAATTACCGGACGCATCTCAACTAATTCCTTAGAAAGGTGCTGATACTCTCTTGGGTCGCTGACTTGACCTGCCTGACCTACAAGCTGCTGTTCGATATCCTCATACCGACGATCGAGCTTAGTATAATACTCCAATAGCTGATCGCGGGGGATTTCCATAATAAAGCTTTAGTTCTGCTTTGCAGCCTTACCATACTTCTTACGGAACTTCTCAACTCGACCTGCTGTATCAACAAATCTCTGTTGTCCCGTAAAAAATGGGTGACATGCTGAACAAATCTCAACATGAATTTTTTCAACGGTCGCACGCGTAGCAAAATTACTGCCACAAGTACAGGTCACGTTACACTCTTTATATTCAGGATGAATGCCTGCTTTCATAACTCACTCCTTAACTCAATTAACTATTTTTTGGACATTGATAAGAGAAATTCCGCATTGGTTTTGGTCTTGCTCAAGCGGTCCCTTAACAGTTCCATGGCCTGGACCTGGTCCATTTCGTGTAATACTTTACGCAGAATCCAGATTTTTTGCAACTCGTCCTTATCAACCAGCAGATCCTCACGGCGGGTATTGGAGCGACGAATATCGATAGCTGGGTAAATACGGCGCTGGAATAGGCCTCGATCGAGGTTGAGCTCCATATTGCCGGTACCCTTAAATTCTTCAAAAATGACCTCGTCCATCTTGGATCCTGTGTCTACCAGACAGGTCCCGATGATGGTCAAACTGCCCCCTTCTTCGATGCCACGAGCCGCACCAAAGAAACGTTTTGGCTTGTGCAGTGCATTGGCATCCACACCACCGGACAACACACGACCACTGTGTGGCTCAACGGTGTTGTAGGCGCGAGCAAGACGCGTAATACTGTCGAGCAAAATCACCACATCGCGCTTATGCTCAACTTGACGCTTGGCTTTTTCAAGAACAATTTCAGCTACTTGAATGTGACGATCCGCAGGTTCATCAAAAGTTGAAGAAATGACTTCACCTTTAACGGATCGTTGCATGTCCGTCACTTCTTCAGGCCGTTCATCAATTAACAATACAATCAAAACAATATCCGGATCAGCTGATGTCACAGCATTTGCCAACCGTTTAAGCAATTCGGTTTTACCACTAAAGGGTGGTGCCACAATCAAACCACGCTGTCCTTTACCGATCGGCGTCACTAAATCCATAATACGCATCGACATTTCTTTAGGATCTGAAGTCAGATCAAGCCGTTGCGTTGGATGAATCGGCGTTAAGTTATCAAAGTTCTGTTTAAGCTTGGATTCTTCTGGCGGTAAATCATTAACCGCTTCTACCTTCAACAAAGCAAAATACCGTTCCCCTTCTTTAGGAGGACGAATTTGACCCCGCACCACATCACCTGTACGCAGATCAAATTTACGAATCTGAGACGGAGAAACGTAGATATCGTCCGGGCACGGCAAATAATTGTAGTTTGGCGATCTTAAGAAACCAAAACCATCCGATAGAATTTCTAACACACCAGCAGAAAAAATATGGCCTTCCTTCTCAGCGCGTGCCGAAAGAATCTTGAAGATAATTTCCTGCTTCTTCAGACCAGATATTCCATTAACACCCAGTTCCTTTGCCAACCGAGTCAGCTCAGTAATTTTGCGTGTTTTTAACGCGGCAATATCTAGCTTTAGATCTTTATCTTTCACACTACCTTGTGCCATATTTCGTTCACCTGTTTTTGCGTATGTTTCACACTTTTTGAGTTATCGATCACAAAGTCGGCCAACGCCTCTTTGGCCGCTAAACTCCACTGTGCTTGAATACGCTGTGTTATGGTTCTTTCTGACCACGAATATTTCTGTTTCAACCGTTTTCTCTGAAGTGACTTAGGAATCGAAACAACTACGTTGTAATCAAATAAATCCTGGACACCTATTTCAAACAGAAGAGGAATTTCAACAATTGCGAGCCGGTAACGCCCATTCCTACGATACTTTCCTAAAGCTCGACTGATGTGCCATAGCACCTTTGGATGGACAATCAGCTCTAACTGTTCTAACTTTCGTGGATGTGAGAATACTAGAGCTGCCAACTTTTCACGATCAATAGTCCCATCTGGTCGGAGCACTTCACGCCCAAATGCCTGGATAATCTGACGCCAAGCACGACTTTTGGGTTTCATCACAGTGTGCGCTAATACATCAGCGCTAATACTTGCTGCCCCAAGGCTTTTGAACGCCTCAGCCACTGTGCTTTTTCCTGTTCCTATGCCACCTGTCAGCCCCAGAGTAATCATTTGGAATTCGGACCTCAAGTAGGAATATAGGATGTGGAAAAAAGGGAATGACTATTTGATGTGTCTATTATCATCGATATCGGCCCAGCTGTAAAGGAATTTGTTTTTGAGTATTTTTAAGCATCATTGAGCAATGGGTGCCATCTCTAGCCAATTCGGCCCCATCTTCAAGCTCACCTCAAGTGGTACTTTCAAATCAGCCACCCCTTCCATGACCTCAGAAATTATAGGAATAAGCGTTGAGGCCTCTTTTTCAGGCATCGCAAAAAGCAGGTCATCATGCACTTGAAGCAACATTTGAGCCTCAAATCCCTCTGATTTCAGTCGCGCCTGCAACAATAGCATCGCCCGTTTGATCAGATCTGCGGCCGTTCCCTGAATGGGAGCGTTGATAGCCATACGCTCTCCAAACTGCCGTTGCATCATTTGAGGACTTTTCACTTCTGGAATATACCGTTTTCGTCCCCATAACGTTTCGACATACCCTTTTGTCTTAGCCTGTTTGATTTGACTGTCTAGATAGGCCCGCACTTTTGCATAACGTTCAAAGTAAGCATCAATAAATGATTGAGCTTCCTGATAGGTAATATCCAATTGGTTCGACAACCCATGTGAGGTCATCCCATAAAGTACACCAAAATTCACCGCCTTCATTGCGCTGCGTTGTTCAGGCTGCACTTCATCTTCGGGAATTCCATAAATCAAGGATGCGGTGTATCTATGAATGTCGGCACCTTGTTTGAAGGCTTGAATCAGACTGGGGTCGCCAGAAAAATGAGCGAGAATGCGTAATTCTACTTGCGAATAATCTGCACTCACCAGAACCCCTTTTTTAATTCCAGGGACAAAAGCTTTTCGAATAGACCTCCCCAAAACTGTTTTTATAGGAATATTTTGCAGATTAGGCTCATTAGATGAAAGCCTCCCTGTCGCTGTTCCTGTTTGATTAAGATGCGTGTGCAAACGCAGCGTTTTTGGGTTCACCAATTTTGGCAAGGCTTCAATATAAGTGGAGAGAAGCTTAGATAATTCTCGATACTCAATCACTTTAGACGGCAACGGGTGTTGTTCAGATAAACGATTAAGTACCTCGCTGTCTGTTGAGGCCCCCGTTTTAGTTCTTTTTATGACCGGCAATCCCAAATCTTCAAAAAGCACCTTGGCCAATTGCTTAGGGGATTTTGGATTGAATGACTGCCCGGCCAATTTTTCAATTTCTTGATCTAATCCCAAAAGTTGCTGTTTCACCTGAACTTTAATCGCATCTAAACAAGGCACATCCAAAGCAATACCGGTGGCTTCCATTTCAGCCAAAAGACCAATCAAAGGCACTTCCATTTCCAAATAAAGCGCCCGCAATGATTCTTGCTCTAAGCCCTCTAACAACCTCTGATGCAAATCCAAAACCACGGCAACAGAAGGCGCTAAAGATTCATACAAAGTTTGCTGTTGTTGTGGGTCAGCAGCAGAAAGTTCTAATAACTCTGGCTGTTTCAAACTCCGTTCACAGTATTTCTCACAAAGATCTTCGAGTTTAGGTGAGGAGCGAGAGGAATCCAGTAAGTATGCTGCAATAGACGTATCTCCCTCAATGCCTGATAACACAATCCCCTGCGTGTTTAATCGTCTATACACCGTTTTTAAATCATGGCCAATTTTCTTAACAGCATCATTTTCTAACCATGTTTTCAGGTGTTTGCCACAGGGGGTGAGCCAAAATGAATCCCCTACCACACAAGCGCCTAAAGCCTCTTGTCCAAACACACAAACCATTTGATCCGTCGACGCCAAGGGAAACACGCCTAAAGCCGTGGGTTGTTTGCCTAAAGTTTTTAAAAATGACTCAAGCGCCTTAAGGTCATTTAAAGCTGCCACTTTTACAGGAGCCGCTTCTGGCTGATCGTCCTGAGGCAGCTCACGTAATAACCGACGAAACTCAAACTCTCTGAATAAATGCCGCAGTGCCTCTACATCCGGACTCACCACAGCAATGTCTTTTAGAGTCACTTTTATCGGCGCTGTAGGCTGAATTGTGGCTAGCTCCTGAGAAAGAAAAGCATCCTCTTTATGGTCCACTAGCTTCTGTTTTTGTGATGCACTTTCAATTTGATCCACTTGCTTATAGATCTCTTCTAAACTGCCAAATCTTTCTAGCAACTGCTGCGCTCGCTTAGGCCCCACGCCAGGAACACCTGGAATGTTATCCACGCTATCCCCCATTAATGCCAACAAATCAATGATTTGGCGCGGCTCAAGTCCATACTTCTCTTTGACGGCTTTCGCGTCAATATCAGGAGGCCCATTTTTTTGATAGGGATTGTATACATGGACTTGGTCATCGATGAGCTGCAACACATCTTTATCGGCAGTCACCAGAAATATCTTCAACAACTTATCTTTGCGAATTTTTTGCGTTATCGTTGCCAGCACATCTTCGCCCTCAAAACCCTCGCATTCAAAAATAGGTATTCGATAAGCGGCCAAAACGTCTTTCACCATAGGAATTTGATCGATCAAGGGATCCGGCATTGGATCGCGTTGAATTTTATAGTCTTCATACTTTTCATGCCGAAATGTATCCCCAGCAAGATCAAAGGCTACAGCCAAATAATCGGGATTTTCTTTTTCTCGGATAGCGTTGAGCATTGTGATGAACCCATAAACGGCATTGGTTGCGCGACCGTCTTGGGTAGTGAGTTCTTTGATAGCATAGTATGCGCGATAGCAAAACGCCGTGCCATCAATCAGATAAGCCGTTCGTGTTTTCATAGGAGAGATTAGACTTACTTACCGAAAGCTGTCGAAGTACCAGATCGGAATTTATGTGTGGATGCCCCAAAATTATTAAAGGAATCTTTGATGATTCTCTCGCGAGCCTCATGAGAACTGGGAACATTAATCAACAATTGTGAAGTATCAAAATCAATGGAGTCTGTCAACATAAGCACAGGCTCCTTTTGCTTATTAAGAATACGCACGTAGACTGTCTTTAAACCATCTCCGGGATCCAAAAACCATTTTTTTGTCAGTGAAAAGGGCTCTTGATTACTGAATGTGATTCCATCATTTGAGAACTGCATATAATGAGCCAATTCAGACACTTTCACACCAGGAGCATCCGAATTGAGATCCATTTTCAGTTTCACTGTCGGTGTCGCTGCTTTTTCAACTCCCTCATTGATCTCTAATTTACCCATCAACATAGGTAGGGGTTCTGATTTAGAGGTTTCCACATTCGGCTTTTCCAAAGCGGATTGACCCTTCTTTGAATTGAAACGCTTATCTTTCGAACTAGCAACTTTATCTGACGACGTTTTATCAGAATCTTCAATGCTCGCTTTTTCCTTAGTTTTGACCTGCTGCTTAATCTTTTTCAACTGCGCGGCAAAAGAATCTTCTTTCTCTTGCTCTTCAGCTGTTTTTTCATCAGAGGACTCAGCCAGTTCAATTCTGCGCGGATCATCTGGGTAAAAGACCGGGGGCAATTCCTTACCTGTGGGTTTTTGCTCAGCAACGCGTTCAGGATCTATAGGAGCATAATCTTCTAAAGCGCCCCAAAATTCAGCTGTCGCTAAGCGCTCTCGAGCTCGGTCTGTTCCCGGGGTCCCTTGTTCCCCTAATTGATAGCGTTTAAGCCAATGAATTAACGCCTCTTCAGGTCTTTGCGTGTGCTCATACAGCATAGCCAAATTGGCATGTGCCTGAATGTACTGCGGATCTAATGTCAACGCATGCCGATAGGCTTGTTCTGAATCTGCTAATTTCCCCTGAGACTCAAGCAAAACACCTAAGTCATTATAAGGAGCGGCATAAGTAGGGTCTATTTGGATCGCTTTGCGATAAGCGCTTTCAGCATCAGCATATTTACCCTGTCGCTGATAGGCATACCCCTCTTGCCTAACCTTGAGTGCTCGTTTACGCGCCCCTGAATCCAAGGCTTTTTTCATATCGGTTTCAGCAATGAAAGCGGGAGGCTTTAAAGAAACTGTCGGATTGGATGGGTCTACCCCATTGGTAATTTGTGCTGGAGGATAAGCCACTGGAGTCGACTCTGAGGAGACATAAAAATCTACGCGCTGCTTAGCACGTTGTGTGCCGGGATCTGAAGGGTCGCCCAATTGATACCGTTTAAGCCAATGATAACTGGCTTTGTCCTTCATCCCTTGCCGCTCATATAACATCGCCAAATTGGCATGCACTTGTGCGTATTCAGGATTCAAACGAATGGCTTGTTTATAAGCTGCCTCGGCCTCACCTAACTTACCGAGCTGTTCTAAAAGGATCGCAATATCATTGTGCGGCGTCGCATACTTGGGATCTAGCTCAATGGCTTTGCGATACTGCACCAAAGCTTCATCCAAATAACCCTGAGCTTGTTTCTCATAGCCCAGTCGACGATATTCTAGAGCTTGTTGACGAAAACTGTACTCAGCTCCGCACAAGGCAGTGGGAAGCATCACAAACAGCCCTACCAGAATCGAATGAGTTATTAAGTGTTTTCTATAAGCAAGCATGCTGTCTCAATCTAGCACGGATCCTCTATGAGTTCAACCTACAGGCCTGATGTTCAACGTGTCGCAATCAGGTAGGAAACCATAGCAGCCAATAACACTGCTGAAACCAAATAGAAATCGTAATAATAGACAAAATCCAGACACTGTGTAAAGGCAGAATCCTTGCTAACCGGCGCCTCAATTTCGTCCAACTGCTCTATGGGCTTAACCGTAGCTTTAAGCGCCTCCACCTGATCCGGCCTGAAACGCAAAAACTGCCCACCTAACTTATATCCGGTTAACTTGCCTTCCTTGACCAATTGCTCGACATCCGTTTCACGAATCCCTAAACAATGCGCCACTTCTGTCGTGGTCCAAAGTTTTTCCATCAGCGGTCTAGCCTACCCTCTCATGCGCAAGCCAGTCTTCAATCTTGACTCGCTCAAACTGCCATTGGCTGCCATTCTTGGTCGCAGGCAGGCGCCCCTCTTGAGCCCATTTCTCTACAGTCGCTACATCGACTTCAAGATACCGTGACAACTCTTCAGAATCCATCCACTTGGTTTTAGAATCTGTGCCTTTGCCCATCTCCAACAAACCCTGCAGCACTGAACCATCTTCCATGATGACACGGGGACTGGTCACTTTGCCACAGACAAAAGCCGTGGATTTCAATTCCACTCGTTCACTGGCTTTCAAGGTTCCCTGAACTTTTCCACTCACTGAAATACGCTCACCACGAATAGTGGCCTTCACATCCGCATCTTCGCCAATACTCAAATTGCCTTTTGTCTCTAAAGTTCCTTCAAAACGGCCATTGATTCTTAAATTAACAGGATCCTTAAAAGATAGGGTTCCTGACATACTGGCATCCACAGAAAGCCATTGTTCTTGTGGAACAGCTACCGCTTCTTGACTCAGTTTGGATCGCCTTAAAGCCATCTCTTTCCCCCTATTTTTAAATAACATTGTATTGGCGCCTTTAGTCCCAAAAAACTCTTTGAATTCCCTGCACACGCATTAGTTTTTGAACAATCGCATCCTGAGTGCGCACTGATGGCAGCTTGACACTCAATTCGATCCGCTTGCGCTCCGCGTCTTCCATTTCCTTTACAGTAAAATCACTGATCTCAACAGACTCAAATGTTTCCAGGACTTTTCTGATTTGGTTGAGCAACTGATTAGAATCACTTCCATCAACGCATAACAGATAATACCACTCTCTTCGCATCGATTGCTCAAGTCGTGATAGCCCAAACAACGCTATGACAACAATAGCCGAAGCAATGAGAGCCCCTGACAAAAACCCGGCTCCCACGGCAATACCGATACCCCCAACAGCCCACAAACTCGCCGCCGTAGTCAACCCTCTAACCGACGTACCAAAACGCAAAATGGTTCCTGCCCCCAAAAAACCAATACCACTCACTACTTGCGCGGCCATACGGGAAGGATCAAAAGGGACTGTACCGCCCAACTCCTCTTTTAAATATAAACCTGTTAGCATCACCAAGCAAGAGCCTAGCCCCACCAACATATGGGTTCTAAAACCAGCCGCTCTACCGCGTCTTTCTCGTTCATATCCGACAATGCCTGTGATCAGCGTTATGATAATCAGCCGCTGAAACACCACCATTAAACTCAAAGTCATCACCAGACCTCTTGTCCTAAAACCAAATTGGGCTCAATAGCCAAACTCAATGGAGCCACACGTCCTTCTTTCAAAAGCTCATACCCAATACCTGCAATCATAGCAGCATTATCCGAGCATAATTCGGGTTTTGCAAATACCACATGGTACCCCTGCTTTTGAGCTGCTTCACACAACTGTTTTCTTAATAGACTGTTCAAAGCAACGCCTCCGCCTACCACTAAAGTCGAATATCCGGTACGCTTGAGCGCTTTCAAAGATCTTGAAACCAACATGGAGATCGCTGTGTCTTGAAAACTGGCCGCCACCCGCGCTTTATCATAAGATGCGTCACGCTTGAGGTATTGATACACTGCTGTCTTCAAACCACTGTAGCTGAAATCTAATGCCTGTTTAGTTTGACAGCGAGGAAATAAAGTAGCATCAGCAATGCCTTCTTTGGCCAACCGATCAATGACTGGGCCCCCAGGATAGCCTAAGCCCATCAAACGACTGACTTTATCAAAAGCTTCACCCACAGCATCATCACGGGTTTCGCCCAAAATAGAAAAACGTGTAGCGGATTCCACAACGCACAACAGTGTATGCCCACCCGACACTAACAAACCCACATAAGGAGGCTCACACGTAGAATCCGTCATCTGCGCTGCATAGAGATGCGCAGCAAGATGATTTACGGGAATCAATGGTCTTTGCAGCGATAAGGCTAACCCTTTTGCAAATGAAAGCCCCACTAACAAAGCCCCGGGTAATCCTGGTCCATAAGTTACGGCAATCCCGTCAATACCCGATAACCCAATACCTGCTTGCGTTAGAGCATCTTGAGCCACTCGATCAATCACTTCAACGTGCGACCGGGCTGCTATCTCAGGAATCACACCACCAAAAGGTGCATGCAAATCCAAACTGGTTGCCACACAACTACTCAGAACCTGCTTACCATCCTCAACCACAGCGACCGCTGTTTCATCGCAAGAGGATTCAATGCCCAATATTTTCATACATCCCCACAAGAACCTTAGTTTGTCTCGATATGCTGATAAACTTTGAGGCCCTTCAAGAGATCTAATGCACGTGCCAACTGATTATCAATGAAGAAATCGTCCTCTTCTTTCTCTTCGTCGAGAGCTTCTTCACCTTCTACCAGCTCAGCTAATTTATCAAAAACTTCTTCAACATGCTCTTCGTCCTTATTGTCCGCTTTATCTTGTGGCGGCTCAAAAGGCACTTCGACATCGGGGTGAATGCCATCTTCATGAATCATTCGCCCTGCTGGAGTGTAGTACTTACTTGTTGTCAGGCGCAAAGCACTGCCATCTTTAAGTGGGAAAATCGTTTGTACGGATGCTTTCCCGTGTGATTTAGTTCCCATAATCACGCCCCGATGATGATCCTGAATGGCACCAGCAACAATCTCAGAAGCAGATGCCGACCCCTGGTTGATCAGTACAACCATAGGCTCCTTCAATAGAGTTCCGCGCACTCGCGACCTCAATTCCAAATTTTGATTGCGCAAGCGACCTTTAGTGGTCACCACAAGCTGGTCCCGATCCAAGAAAACCTCAGCAACCGCCCGAGACACCTCTAATAACCCTCCAGGATTATTGCGCAGATCTAACACAACACTATCCATATCCTGCGATTGCAAATCATTGATAGCATCGCGCAAATCCTTAGGCGTATTCTCACGAAAATCAGACAAGCGAATATACCCAATGTGGGCATCCACAATCCGTGCTTCACGAATGCTTTCAATCTTAATCACATCGCGAACCACTTTAAAATCTTTAAGCACACCTTCTTTTTCACGCAAAATAGTCAAAGTGACAGGTTCTCCTGGAGCCCCACGCAACTGCTTAACCGCTTCTATTAAGGTAATCCCACGTGTTAACTCATCATCAATTTTAACAATCCTATCACCAGATTGGAGACCCGCCTCATACGCCGGGGTCCCATCAATGGGAGAAATAATGGTGAGCAAACTGTCCTTAATGGTGATTTCGATTCCTAAACCGCCAAACTCACCTTCGGTGTCTACCTTAAGCTCGTTGTAGCTATCCGGATCCATAAACTGACTGTGGGGATCTAAAGTCTGCAGCATCCCCTTAATGGCGCCATAAATCAAATCTTTGGCTTTGGGTTCATCCACATAATCTGAACGCACAATAGCCAACGCATGCTCAAAGAGTTCTAGCTCTTTGTAAAAATCTTCATTAGTACTGACACTGCTTGCCTTACCCGCATGAACGATAGCAGGACAAACACCTAAGGTAAAAAGAGAAAAGAATAAAACAGAATAAACAATCCGATGTGTGTGCTGATTTTTCATAAAGACCCGTCTTTTGTTCACGTCTATCACCTCCTTAGAAATAACAACCCGTTTAGCTTAACCTAATTTCTGCTTTAATGCATCCGTCAATTGTTTAGGATTGGCTCTACCTTTAGTTTTTCTCATACCTTGCCCTACTAAAAACATAAGTGAAGACTCTTTTCCTGCTCTAAACTCATCCACCACTTTAGGATGGGCTTCAATCACTTCAGCCGCTACAGCCGCTAAGGAATCTGCATCACCAATTTGCTGCAAACCTTCTTGCTCGACAATTTTGGCCGGCGATTGTCCCTGCTCCAACATTTTATTCAAAACATCTTTAGCAATTTTCCCAGAAATAGTGCCTTTATCAATCAACTCCACCAGTTGGCCTAACCATTCTGGCTTAAAATTAACAGACTCAATCGTCAAACCTTGAGCATTCAAATAAGCAGAAACATCCCCCATAAGCCAATTGGCAATGGGCTTGGGTTTTGCGTACGCAGCAATCGCTTGCTCAAAAAATTCAGCAATGTTCTTTTGCTGCGTCAACACATCCGCATCATATGCAGACAGTTCATACTCTTTTTGAAACCTCTCGGCTTTTTGTGCCGGCAATTCTGGAAGGTTTTTGCGGACCGACTCAACGACTGCCGCATCTACTGTAAAGGGCACCAAGTCAGGCTCAGGAAAGTAGCGATAGTCTGAAGCTTCTTCCTTGCTACGCATGGACTCTGTGACTTGCTTCTTTTCATCCCACAAACGTGTCTCTTGAGGGATACGGATACCTTGATCAGCCATACCTATTTGACGTTGACGTTCATACTCTAAAGCTAACTTTACCGATCTAAAAGAATTGAGGTTTTTTATTTCCACTTTATTTCCAAACGCTTCTTGACCTACCGGGCGAATGGAAACATTCGTATCACACCGCAAACTGCCTTCTTCCATATTGCATGTCGATACATCTAAATACTGAATTGCAGACTTAAGCCCCGTTAAATACTGATAGGCTTCATGCGCATCACGCATATCAGCTTCACTGACCATTTCAATCAAAGGCACCCCTGCACGATTCAAATCGACTAAGCTTGAGGTAGCATGATTATCATGCATGAGCTTCCCAGCATCTTCTTCAATGTGCATACGATGAATACGGATGCGTTTGGGATTACCCTTGGCATCTACAATGTCCAAATAGCCTTTTTGCGCCAGAGGTTGGTCGAATTGCGAAATCTGATAGCCCTTTGGCAAATCTGGATAGAAATACTGTTTGCGGTCAAACTTCATGCGCGGAGCAATCTCACAATTAAAGGCCAAAGCCACACGCATGCCCCACTCAAACACTTGCTCATTAAAAACCGGTAACACCCCCGGTAAACCGAGGCACACAGGACAGGTATGGCTGTTGGGCTCACCCCCGAATGCAGCTGGACAGCCACAAAATAACTTCGTCTGTGTTTTTAATTGCAGGTGGACTTCAAGTCCAATCACCATTTCGTATTCTGCCATCGCTTATTCCTTAAATGCCGGTTTAAGTGTGTGCCACTCCGTCGCCTGCTCATAAGCATGCGCCGCCTTAAACAATCGATCTTCACAAAAAGCAGGTGCAAAAAACTGCATCCCGATAGGTAAACCTTTTTCGGTCAAACCACAAGGTAAAGATATTGCCGGAACTCCAGCAAGGTTTGCTGAAATCGTACAAATATCTGATAAATACATTTGCAAGGGATCTTGAGAGCGCTCACCTTCAGCAAAAGCTGCGGTGGGCGATGTTGGGGCCAACAACACATCAAAAGACTCAAACGCCTTTTCAAAATCTTGGCGAATCAATGTGCGGACTTTTTGCCCCTTCAGGTAATAATCATCATAATAGCCTTGGGACAGGACATAAGTTCCCAACACAACACGTCGTTGAGTTTCTTTACCAAACCCTTGTGTGCGTGAGGCTAAATACATATCAATGAGTGAAGAACCCTGCTCTTGCACACGCGTTCCGTATTTCACCCCATCATATCGAGCCAAGTTAGAACTGGCCTCAGCTGTTGCGACCACATAATAAGTTGCCACAGCATACGGGGTATGGGGCATTTTCACTTTCGCGCATTGCATCCCCAACTGCGTACAGACATCAATGGCTTTATCCATCGCTTTGCGCACATCCGGATCCGTACCTTCACCAAAATATTCTTCAGGAATCCCCACTTTGAGTCCCTTCACATCCCCATGGAGTGCTGCTAAATAATCAGGCACATCCATTGGCGCTGAAGTCGAATCCTTAGGATCTTCACCGGCAATAATAGATAGCAGCAACGCTGCATCTTTAACATCTTTGGTCAAGGGACCGATTTGATCTAAAGACGAGGCAAAAGCCACCAAGCCATACCGAGAAACACGTCCGTAGGTTGGCTTGAGACCAACAACACCACAAAAAGAAGCCGGTTGCCGTATAGATCCCCCAGTATCACTCCCTAATGACGCCGCAGCCAAATCTGCCGCAACTGCAGCTGCTGAGCCACCACTGGACCCACCCGGTACATGCGATAAATTCCATGGATTACAGGTTCGTCCAAAAGCCGAGTTTTCAGTCGATGAACCAAATGCAAATTCATCCATATTCACACGCGGAATCAATACAGCACCTTCGGCTTTCAATTTACTGATCACCGTTGCATCATAAGGAGAAACAAAACCGGATAAAATGTGAGACGCACACGCTGTCTCCTGTCCTTGAATGCAAAGGTTATCTTTAATCGCAATAGGTACTCCCCACAAACGTCCTGAAGGCTTACTTTTTTGCAGGGACTCCACTTGATTACGGACAAAAGATTCATTCGTTTCTCCGAAATCCAAATACACATTCAATTTGGAATTCAAATCTCCCACACGCTCTAGAAGCTCTTTCAACATGTCTTGAGTCGCAGAAGGATTTTTGGAATAGTCTTCAACTAACTGATGGATGGTCTTATCTAAAAACATGGCTTACCCTTCAATCACTTTCGGTACCGTCACATAATTGCCTTGAGAGGTTGGAGCTAACTGCGTCACCACCTTAGGATCAAAAGAGGACAAGATTTTATCCTGACGCAACACATTAGTCAGCGCTAAAGGATGACTGGTCGGCTCAACACCATCGGTAGACACTTGTTGGAGTTGCTGGACATACTCAAGAATGTGATCTACCTGCCCCGCAAGGTGCGTTAAAGTATCTCCGTCCAAATGAAGGCGTGCTAGATGGGCTACCTGACCGATGGTTTTGGAATCAACTATGCTCATGGGCAACTTCCTATGGGTGTATGGCTTGAGTGAATCTTACTGCTGTTTCTCGTTAAGGTGCTCATTCTATCACACCCCATCGAACTCAGGCAGAGGCCTTTTTCAAGAAATGAGCCAGTTTATTCGAAAGCTCACCAAATTGCTGGAGTGACAAGCTCTCGCCACGAGCCTGCTCCTGAATCCCCATTTCACCTAGAAAACTGCGCCATTCATCTGGTTCTGGCCAAGGAGATTGATCCACTGCTTTGAGGCAATTGACTAATGTTTTGCGCCGCTGTGAAAAAGCTATTTTAACGAGATCAAAGAAGAGAGACTCATCATCTACCTTCATTAAACGTGTCCGCGGCAACAAAGACACGCAAGCAGAATTCACATTCGGTTTAGGATAAAACGCTGTACTGGGAATATCAAAATGCATCTTCACTTCCCAAAAATACTGCACCA
>JAJDCC010000010.1 GCA_029261015.1 Candidatus Omnitrophota bacterium
ACTGGATCACGATGTTGCCACCCAAACCCTCTAATAGCTTTTGACCTTTCTCCTGAATCTGCGAATCAATATGCACCCATGGCAATGCAAACCCAACGCATACTGCCAATCCACTGACTACAAAACAGAACCAGAAGATACGCTTCCACATTTCAATGATCTTGATCTCGTAGCATCTCTGCTCGTTTAGCCTCCGCCCATTTAGACCAATTCAAACTGCCCTGTGCTGCGTTACGTAAAAAATAACCCAAAAACCCATACCATAAACCTGAAGTCATCCAACCTTTCACAAACAAAAACCAAGCTCCCCGAGCAATCATTAAATAGGCCAGAGCCAAACCTAAATAACTCGCAATACGCGTCGCCCACACATAGTCGCGCTTAAAGTACCAAAGCACTGCTCGAAAAATGCGTCCACCATCTAGAGGGAAACCAGGCAATAAGTTAAAAATAAGAAGCATCAAGTTAACTGACGCCAAAAAATCCACCAAAGCAAACACACAAAATTGACCTAAAGATTCTACAGGCCACAAAAATGGAAGCAGCTTGAAACAAACTAAAGAAATCACTGCACTCACCAAAGGTCCTGCCGCCGCTACCAAAAACTCTTCGCGAGGATTTTTTGGCTCTTGTGCAATTTGAGCAGCACCACCAAAAATGAATAAAGTCACACAGGTCACGGGAATACCAAATGCTTTTGCCACCAAAGAGTGCCCTAACTCATGCAAGACAATACACACATACAACAACAAAGCCGAAAGCACCCCTAGTAACCAATAAATCCATGTGGGTACCCCATCGTACATTGAAGGAAAATAACCCGTCGCATTCGACCAAGCCAGAAAAGCCAAAATCAAGAACCAGCTCGGATCTAAATGAATCGGAATACCCAATATGCGAATACCGCGATGCTTCTGCGGAGGTTTAGGAAACTCAGATAATCCCATCAATTCCTTTCCAGAGAAAACGCACACCCATCACCGCCAGTAAAACCAGCACGATACGAATGAAGTGTTCCTGCGAGACTCGTTGCACACACCATCGACCAATCCAAGTGCCCAAAAAAGCGGCAACGACTAACCCTATACACACTGTCCATAATTCCTGAGGAAAATTGCCCACAGCCCAATAAACTGGCAACCTCGTGATATCCACACTCGCAGCTATTGCCGCAGAGACGCCTAAATACACCTCTTTTGGTAATCCCCACGCAAGTAATGCTGCAGATCTAATAGGCCCACCGGTGCCCAATAAACCAGCTAGCGTGCCCGACCCCATACCCGAAAGCAACAACGTAGAATTTGAAGGCTTCAAGTGAGGGATACTGCCCTTTCTCATCGAAACAAAAACAAAACTACATAAAAACAAACCAAGCGCAACTTGGAGCCAATCCGATGGGAGCCTTGCACTCAACAATGCGCCCAACATTCCCATCAAAATCGCGGGCACTCCAAACCACAACCCAATATGGATGCGTACATGCTTATAAAAAAAAGCCAACCGAAATAAATTGGCAAATAAATGAAAAAAAGCCACCATCGGAATAGCCAGTTTGATATCGACAAAGCAAATCGCAATGGGTGTTAAGATTGTCGCCGATCCAAATCCTGTCAAAGTCCCGATTATCTGGGCCACAAAAGCAGCCACCCATAGCCAAATCCATTCCGTCATCATGGAAGGTATTGTAGCAGTGAAAAAAAGGTGACTGTCCCCTTTTTTGTGGACATAAAAAAACACAGCCGAATCATCGGCTGTGTCTTATATATGTATTATGAAAACGCTGGGAGTCTGAGTTCGGTCCAAAGCGCCCTCAGAAAGCTTCGGCAACTACCGCAACCCTATCGTATACGCCAAGTGCCTCTATGCCCGAAACATTCCGAACATGCGCTTCTCCAGCGCTCACCCAGTGTTCAATCGACGTAGGTTCGGAGCTTTGCGCTCCCGCCTTTCAGCATTCAAGCCAGTCAAACTCGCGCCCACCAGCTCAAACTCACCCCGTGGTGAAGGATTGCCCTTATCGACTCCCAATCATAAAGTTACCATATCCAATCGAAAAAAATCAAATGTCGTCTGACTCAAAACGACTTAAATTCTCTTAATCTTTCTTACGCATCACTAATGCGCACACGGCAATCGAAAGTTCATAGAGAAAAATTAGAGGTAAAGTCATCAAGGTAAGGTTCACAATATCCGTCGTTGGTGTGATTAAAGCCGAAATCACTACCAGACCCAATATCGCCAGTGGCCTTTGTTGTCGCAACCATTCAGGCGTCACTATCCCCACCTTAGCTAGGGTGGCTAACACCACCGGCAACTCAAATGTCAGACCACAACCCAGTGCAATCGCAATCACAAAAGATAAGTAGCGATCTATCGAAATGATGGGTTCAAAAAGCGCTTCCCCTATTCCCAGCAAAAACCGCAATGAAACCGGCAACAACACCCAAAAAGCAAAAGCGACACCCGCACCAAACAAAACACTTCCCCATCCTACAAACACCAAACCATAGCCCCGTTCTTTTTTTGATAAACCCGGGCGAATGAATAACCAAATTTGCCACAAAATTAATGGCATGGACGTCACCAATCCCGCCAAAGCCGACACTTTCATATATGCCACAAATGCTTCGGTGGGACTGAAGAAAGCAAACTTATCGACTTCAGAAGCAATGGGGGATTTGATAAAAATGATAATGCGCTCGACTTGCGAAAAACAAACAGCCGTTGCCGCAATAAAACTCAATAAGCTCCAGCCCAAACGACGGCGCAATTCACCTAAGTGTTCAATAAGCGTGAGCTCTTGCGAGGAAGGTTCTTGAGGAAGGCCAGGCATGACTCAAACTACGCAAGATCAACCGGCGCGCTTGCGTCAGCTTTGGGATTTTTTTTAACCATGACCTCAAGATCTCCATAGGTTTGATCTGGGTTGTCAATATACAGCTGAAAGACTTCTGTCACGGTCTTAAGGTCATTGAATTGGCCACTATCGATCATCATTTGAATGAACTTAGTGCGCTTTTCAGTTTCATTCATGATTGCCTTGGATGAGAGAGCTGATTCGCTGGTTAAGCGATCGCGAAAACTGCTGCTCGGTGAGGTTTCGATAACTTGCTTCTTTTTGGGATCATAACTCCACACAGGGGCCAACAACACCACATCTCTTTCCATACCAGAGGTTTCAACCACTTCGGCTACCGTTCGACTTCTTTTACCATCAAGGTGAATTTTCTTCAACACAATGAACACATCCACCATACTCACCATTATCGAAGGAATATTCATGGGCTCGGTCTGAAGACGCAACACAGTCTCGCGTGCTGAATTGGCATGCAAAGTTCCCATGCAGTATTTACCCAAATTCATCGCCGTCATCATATCGCGGGCTTCATCACCACGCACTTCTCCAACAACGATACGATCTGGACGCATACGCAAACTGTTCTTCACCAAAGCAGCCAAACTCAATTCAGTACTGCTTTCAAGTCGCGAGCAATTACTCAACCCTTCGGTATTCAGCTCAAGAGTATCTTCTATTGTGACCAAACGATCATCACGTGGGACAAAGCTCAGCAAGGCATTCATGAGTGTCGTTTTACCTCCACCCGGTCCCCCAGAAATCAAAATATTGGCAGGACGAATACTGAACCCTTCTACATACATCCACAGTTGGGCGGCTATCCCCACCGTTAACATATCCAAACGAATCAAATCCAAAATGGTCAGTGGATTTTTTTTAGCCCGCGTGATTGTGATTTGTGGTCCCCATGGAGAGGTAATCACATTGGCCCGACCTCGCACATCAAACAACTCAAGGTCCGCAACAGGTCGAATAGTCCTGCGCCCCCCGAAAACAAAAAGCTTACGCACCGTAATATGTAACGCCCTCGCCGAAGAGAAGTGATCTCCTGTCTTGATAAGACCTCCCCCTGTTTTATGCACAAAAATGCTTCGGACATCGTTAACCATGATGTCTTCAACACGAGGATCTTCTAGGTACTGCTCTATCAAATCATAGGAATAGAATGCTTTGAAAAATTCTTGATATTGCAGCTGAGAAGTAAAGCGAGGTAACTGTTTGGCAGTATCTTCGTGAAAAATCTGGTCTAATGCAGATTTGGCCAAAGCTTCGCGCTCTTCTTGAGCTTGAACAACGCGAAGCTTGCCACTTAAGCGGTCCAATAACTTTTCAGTTAAGGTGTACCATTCTGGATCAAAGAAAGACATCGACCCTCTAAGTTTAGGTCAATTCTGTTTTTAGGATTTTATCCGCATTCTCTTTGCTCCGCACACGTGCTTGATGAAAAGGCCTCCATGTGTACCTACGTGACCGCATTCAAGGCAAGTTTATACTAGAGACATTTGCTACGCGACAATGTGGCGCTGGCTGCTCGCGCATGGTAAATCTATGTGACGCCACTGTTCTCCGTCACGTCGTCACATGTAAAACGCCTGTAGTATAAACCGACCCTTACATTTCACATGTCAACCGCAGGCATGCACACATTTGGACAATGAGGCACTGAACGTGCTTTTATACTGGCGCACTGAGGGTGCT
>JAJDCC010000091.1 GCA_029261015.1 Candidatus Omnitrophota bacterium
TGGCTTCATTGGAACAACGGGGCCCTGCATTGAACCAATTAGTCGAAGAATCGACCACAAATATTCAGCAAACACTCAGTATTTTGGATGCTGAGGTGCGTAACGTGTTTCAGGAGCGTGTACAAAAAGTCAACTACTGGCGTCAGCAATTGACTGTAAAAGCCGCTTTGTGGGTAGGGGCATTATTGGCTGCTGCGGGTGTTTTAGTGTTATTGATTGCAGTCACTATCGACCGGCCCTTGGCTGATTTGCGTAAACTCGTGACGGCTGTGGCTAAGCGGGATTTCAGTTTTCGGTTAAAACCACGAAACCAGTATGGGTTGAAAGAGGTGTTTGAAGCGTTTAATCAGTTAGCGGCGCAAGCACAAGGACAAAAAGCTCCGGACCTTAAGACGCCACAGCAGCCTCTTTCGGATGAAGCGGGTTTTTTCCAAGATCTTGAACGCACACGGGATATCGCCTAAGGACGGTCTATGGTTAATTTTTCCGATTTGATTGGAAAACAAAAAAAACAGCCAGATATTAAGCCTGAGGAGCCTGTAGCTAAACCGCAGTCCACACCCGCTACACCGCAACCTCATCCCGCTGAAGTGAAAGCCCCCACACAGCCTCCAGTTGCTGATGTGGCTCCAAAAAAAGTAGAAGCGTCAGCTCCCTCTGAGGCGCCTACTCCACCTGTCGATGACGGTGCAACCGATTCGCTCTTCAGTCAAATATTAGCCTATTCTTTGGATGTGCAGACCCAGCAAAAGAGTGGAGCCGCTGTGGCTTATTGGCAACCAGAGACTCTATTTGATGTCTTGCCTCAGGAAACAGGGGGGTCTTGTGAGCAAATTTTGATGACGGCTTATGCAAGCGAAGATGCGCAAGGTGTTCATGTTGCTATCAGAGCTATTTTGATTCACTATTTTGCTCAGGCTTTGGGTTTTCAGGATTTTGTGATGCGGCCGTTAACCTTAGCTGGGCTACTTTTCAATGCTACATCGATGGATGCTTCTTTGAGCTCCAATGTGAGTGCTTTGGTGACTCATCTGCAAAGTAGCGCAGAGAGTGCCGGTGTTGCCATGCAAACAGCACTAGAGCTGCAACAAGAACAGACCGTCAAACGTACAGGTATTATGGATGAAGACCGTCCTTTGTGCGCCAAACTGATCGCCGTGGCGGATGTGTATGATCACTTAACGAATCCCAAGAGTGCTCTAAAGTTGCCTAGCCCAGCGAGTGCGATTCGCTTACTGATTGAAGCGGCAGAAGAAGACCCTGATAAGCAGTCCAGACGAGTGGTTAAAAGCTTGATTGATGTGTTATCGCTCTACCCAAAGGGGAGTCTTGTACGTTTAAATACGAACGAAGTGGCTCGTGTTGATGCAGTTCATCGGTCAGCACCGTTGAGGCCAGCAATTTCGGTGTTTATGGATGCCGATCAGAACAGATTGAATCATCCACGTCCTGTAGATTTATTGCAGCATCCTTTCATTTATATCAAGGATATCGTTGATGAGTCGGATGGGGTGATTGACGAATAACTTGTTAGGTGCGTCATTCATAAAGTCAATTGACGCAATAAGTTAATCGCGTTAGAATCTGCTTGTTGGTCAACAAATAAACTTTCCTGTACTTAATCAGATAGGTCGGCACTGCGTATGCGCATGCTTGAATCGACAGCCTGTTTATGTAGGGTTCTCTATATTTTAATAGGGGCCCTTTTTGTCATCTTTCAACCCTCTGTGTTTGCAGAAGACAGAGTGGCTGTCCCTATACTTCCACCCCAATATCAGCAAACCGTCACTCCCCAGTCAGGGCCTTTATCCCAATCTGCTCCAGGTGTTTTAGCCGGGTCTCAATGGAGGATAGAATTAACGCCTACCGGTAAGCGACGTCGAGATTCTCGTCAGCTAGGAGATACCTTAACGTTCAGCGAGAATCTAGGTACGTCGAGTCGATTAGCCTCAGAAGGTTACAGTCGAGCGCGTTTTGATGCAGTGGCTGATGATCAAGGTGCTGTGCAATGGGAAATGCTGCAATCTAAACAAGATCAGGGAGCTGCGTTATGGAAGGGGTCTGTAAAACGAGGACGCATCGAAGGGACCTTGAGTGTCTATGATTTGGGTGGCACACATGAAGCCGCGCGTGAGTTTACTTTCAAAGGCGAATTGCTTGGAGGTGCTGAAGTTCAAGTATCCGCAGGTGAGCCATCTGTTGTGCCTCCAGTGCGTCGCCAAGTAGCTACAGAAACGCAGTCGCGGGCACCGAAATCAAAAGATTGGAACAAAACCCTGAATCATTTGCAGGAGCGGATTGAAAATGTCAAATCCGCTGAAGTGAAAGTGAAGCGTGCTGAAGACACCGCGCAAAGTTTGCAGTATGAAAATAAGGGTTTGAAAGAAGCCCTGGATATCAAGACACAAGAAATTTCTTATTTGCAAGAACAGCTAGATTCAGCACGAAAAGAGTTAGAAGAGAAAGAATCGAAACAAGCGCGGTCACGCTCTGAAAAGAATACGGTTGAGGAAAAATTATCCTTCGTAGAGTCTGAGGTCAGCCAACTTAAGAAAGCCAATTTTGAGCTAGAGCATGAGTTGAAATCAACACAAGAACTCAATGCTGTCTTACAAGGGAAGCTACGCAACATGGACCGTATGGAACGCAAGTTGCGTGATGCTGAAGACCAGCTAGCTGCGGCTGATAGTCGTCACTCAGCTAAACGCGTGGCTCGATTGCAGGATGAAATTGAAGGCTTCCGCAATACGAATGCAGATCTGCAGTTAAAGATTAAACAATTAGAAGATTCTAAAAAACCTTATGAGAAAGAACTTAAAGACCTTAAGAAACAAATCAGTCGTTTAGAGCAGGAAAATACGCAACTGACGCAAGATAAGTTAGCCTTGAGCGATATCAAGCACCCCAATGAAGCGGAGCTTTTGCGTTTACGTGCTCAAGTGGAGAAACTATCCAAATCCCAAGAAGACCTTTTATTGAATCGTGCGAGTTTGATGACGGCTCAAGAAGAGCTCAAGCAGGCGCGTACTGAATCTAAAGACCTCAAGTTAACCAATGCGAGTTTGCTGCGTGAGATGGAAAAACTCTATACAGAAATCGATGAGAAGCAAGGTTCGGTGGCCGAGAAGAGTGAAGCGTATGCTTCGTTGCAAGAGCAGTGGGATAATCTGCAAGAAGCGCATTCCGATTTGCAGGATCGCTTTGTGGCCCAAATCGAGGAAATCGAAAAATTAAAAGTGGCGTCAGAACAGGATATTATGACAAGCCGCTTAAGGGCTGCTGCTAGCGAGCGTACAGCTCAAGAGTTAGAAACTGGCGTAGACAAGTTGCGCTCTCGACTTGAAGAAAAAAATGCTGAAATAGAGTTATTGAATAAGCAGTTGTTGTCTCAAGACAAATCAGAAGATGAAAGTAAGCAGGCTATTGCAGATCTGCGTGATGAATTAAAAGCAGTGCGCCTAGGTCATGCAGATGCAGTGAAAAAACTCAATCAATTGCGTAATGAACATAAAGAAGTTTCCGAGAAGTACACAGTACTGCAACAGCAGCGCCCTATTTCACTGGAGGAATATCAGGAATTACAGCTGTCTTATGAAGTGGCCATTGCTGATATACAAAAATATCAGGAACAAGAATCGGCACAACGCGAACTCGTACAAAGGCTTGCTGCTAAGGAGCAAGAGTTAGTGGAATTGAAAGATTCTACAGCGGCCTCTCGTATTAAGGCGTTGCATGCTGAGGTAGAACACTTTCGGATGACTAATTTGAAGCTCAATGAAGAATTAGCTGAGTTGAGGCTTGCGATTAACGAAAAAGAAGAGTCTTTCAATAACGCAGATGAGACCAATGCCCGTTTGCGCGCTGAGGTGAAACATTACCAGCAGCAACTGTTTGAAAAGGGTACTGCTGAAGGTCAAGAGTTGCGGTTACTTAAAGAAGAGCTTAGGGCAGTAAAAATTGCTCGGGATGAAGCGGTCTATGCTTCTGAGTCTAAAGGGCAAGAGCTTGCGAATAATGTCAAAGAAACTGAGGATTTGCACGCGCAATTGTATGAATTGGAAAAACGGCTCAGTGATGCCTATCAACAACAGGAACAATATAAGCAACAAATTCATGAAGTCAAGCTAGGCTCAGAGAGCACCAGTCAACGTGTCAAAGAGTTACAGCAAACGCTGCGTGAACGCGACGAAAAGGTCAAACATTTAAGCACTCAATTGGTTGAAGTAGAAGGGAAGTTGACTTCGGCTTATCGTGAGCATGAAGCTTTTCAGGATGAGTTCTTTGAACGCCGTATTCAGCAAACGCAGATGGAGCGCCAAACCGAATTGGCTCAGGATAAACTGAGGGACAAAGATGCTGAGATTGCACGGTTGCGTGCTGAAATTGAAACGTTGCAGCCTCAGGTGGATGAGTCCCATCGTGGCTATGTGCTGATGGAGCGACAATCAGCAGAATTACGTGCTGAGCGGAACAAACTGTCTAACGAAGTCAAAGCACTCAATGCGAAACTTGCGCACCGTGATGATGCGTTGGCGGAGCTGACCAAAAAGAATGCCGATATTCAGCGTAAGCTGCAAGCCCTGCGGCTTACTGAGATGCGCCAGCATTTGCACTGGGCTGAGCAGGAGACCGAATCGGCTCCTGGCGCCAAACCCGGCAGCACGCCTTAGTCCCTATACTAGACAAAAATCTATATGGCCCCATCCAGAGGATTCCGCAGGTTCCTTGTGGCGTCTCAAAACTTTTTTAGTTAGCAGACGTTCGTCTATCTAGAAAATTAAGTCTCCTTAAGTATTCCTATCAAAAATAAGCATAAATAATGTAATCATTTATCCCCCATTCTTTTGACAAGATATCACCTATAGCGTAACCTTTAGTTAGAGCAAGAATAAGTGTTCAGTGACAATATGGGTAATATTTGAGAAAAGCAAACTATTCGCAAGGATAGGACGTCCCCTCGGGGACTTGCATTTCTAAGCGCTGAAGCGCTAAGAACTGCAAGCAAAGCTACGGATCTCGTAAGAGACAGCCGGGTTGCCGCGACAACGTCCTTTCTAAAACGAAGGACGTTTTTTTATGGATAAGTCACGATGTTTCGAAGATGCGCAGTACATTGAATTCCTCCGGGGTAGAACCCGCGGGGTGTTCGCGCATTTTTGTTTCACAAGCACAAGTGCCAGGCACAACACAAGAAGTGCCTGGAACCTATTCGATGAGCTCGCCCTTTTGATTGGATTTCGAAGCGCCCAAGAAGTACCCAAGTGCCTGGTACCTTATGCTCAAGTGCCAGGCACTACCACCCACAGGAGCCAGGCACGATGCCAAGATTAAAGCGTGTGCACCTGAAAAATGTTTTGAGTTACGTCACCGCCTGCGGTGATGAAGAGCGCCCTCTATTTGAAGATGCTGATGATTACTGTGCGTATTTGCGCTTGGTGCATCAGTATCGGGAGCAGTATGGCATGAAGTTGTATGCCTACTGCCTCCTTCCGGATCAGGTTCACATGTGTGTGGAGCCTATGACTGAAGAAGGTACCTTGTCTTCCTTTATGCATGATGTGTCTTCGCGATACACCAAGTACTATAACAAGCGCTACAACAAGACTGGGCATCTTTTCCAAGCACGCTTCAAGTCGACCATTATTGAGCAAGAGCAGTATTTACTGCCTTTAACGGTTTATGTGCACCGCCTTCCTTTAGTGGCTGGATTGGTGGATGACGATCCTGCTGAGTATGCATTTAGCAGCTTGAGTGATTATGTTGGCATCACCCAAACTTCAATAGTGGATCTGTCGGCTGAGATTCGAGAGTTGAACAGCTGGGTCCTTAAAGAGTCCTCCACTAAGAGTTATATAGAGTATTTCAAGCGTATTCCTGTTCAAGCGATGGACGATTTTGTGAAGGAATTGCGCCATCGAGTGATCGGTACTGAGAGTTTTGTGACTGATATCAAACGGCGTCTTGATGCGCCGCAACCGAAGCGCCCTCAACAGAAACGAAAGACAACCGCAAACCTGTCCTTTTGGCAAATGCCTACCGTACGTTTTGCTTTAGGGGCATCCTTTTCTGCAATTTTGATGGTGACCGGCGGACTCTTAGCGACACAGAGGACACAAGCCTCTATGCAGCAAGTCCCGGTCACTTCTCCGGTTTTGGCTGATGGGGTCGATATGGACTCACTGATGCTGCAGTTTAAAACTGCCCTACAGGAATACGAGAAAACACAACCCCAACAAGTGGCGGCATTGCGCAAGCATCCTGAGCAATTGGCAGGAAGCGAATGGGTCATTGAAATCATTGCCAGTGAAGGTGGCGCGGATGAATCTTTACGGGATTATTTGGTATTTGAGAATAACGAAGTCGTATCCTTGCGATTTAATGCCAAAGGATTCCCTAATGCTCGATACACATTACGGGGCCAAAATGGTGGCACACGTATTTGGAAAGCCATGCAAACAGGGCCCAATGGTGAGGTGATTACCTGGCGTGGTGAGATTTCACCTCAAGGCATGAAAGGGGTTCTGACCAAGCAGGTGTCAGGACAGGCAGCGGAGAATTATTCTTTTGAAGGCAAAACACGGAAAAGGACAGAAATCTGATGCGGATGTGGCGCAAGATTGTTAATTTCAGTTCACGGATCAAAGACGTATTCAATACCGTCTTTGGTTGGCACTATAGCGTCATTACCGTAGAAGCAGATGCTTCAACATTGCAGAACCCCAAGCGAAATCGCTTGGGGCGTTTGTTTATGGTCATTGTGATCACTTTGTTATTAGGGATGCAGCAAGGAGTGAAGCAGACAGAAGCAGCACCGACCACAGATGTAGATGGGGTTCAGACGCACTACTATGACAATGGTGTGATTGAAAGCATCGGTCCTTATATTAACGGCATTAAGCATGGTGAGTTTTATGAGTATTCAGAAGAAGGGTTCTTGCGGTGGATAGGGCCTTATCGTCGTGGAGTCCGACATGGTGAGTTTAAAGAGTACAGCGATCTAGGTGACTTGACCTGGTTGCGGACTTACAAGAATGGGGAGCTGCATGGCACTGTTAAGAAATGGTATGAAACGGGTGATGTGGCTGTGGAATGGAATTTTGAGGAAGGAAAGCCAGCAGGGATAGCAAAAGAATTCTACTTTAATCGGCCAGAGATGATTGCGCGGGAATGGGATTTTACAGGCGCAGAGTGTGATGGTGTGGTTAAAACACGTGAGTATGATCGTGAAGGTCATTTAATTTTAGCCAAACGCTACAAAGACAACACTTTGATTGATGTACAAAGGGTGGATGAGGGTGGGTGCCAAGTAAACTTTGATGAAGGGAGTGCACAGTAATGAAGGGAATGATGCGTTTATTCAGTATTGCAGTGATTGCGTTGAGCAGCGCAGCTGTGGTGAGTAGTAGCTTTGCAGATGCTTCAAATGGCAGGCGAATCAAAATTTCGGTGGAGAAAGACCGCATTGCGATGCCCGAAAAACTCAATAAATCATTATTAAAGCACACGCGTGTACGGTCCACGGATTTACGCGAAGTGTTGGCTGAGTACGATGCTCAAAGCATTGAGCGTGTCTATCAAACTTTAGTTTATTACGATGGAACCGAGAAAGATGAAGTAGTACCCGATACATACATCATTTATTTACCTGCTGATGTGGATGTCAGCGAAATTGTTTCCGATTTTCTTACAGTCGATGTAGTCGACTCAGCGAAGTTGT
>JAJDCC010000092.1 GCA_029261015.1 Candidatus Omnitrophota bacterium
TTGACCGTCCTATTTCAACGGGACGAACCTGTGAGTCTAAGCTCATTAAAACGTAATCTTTACCTCAGGGTTAATTTCACCCTGCAAAGCCCGCACACTTATCTGCGCAGCCATCGCTTTTGCCACAGAATTAAAAGCGTCTTGAGCCTCAATGGAATCTTTATCACCCAAGGCACGGCCAGCATCCGCTGCTTCTCGAACAGAAATTTCTAAAGGAATGCTCCCTAAGTAAGGGATGTTCCACTTAGTTGCAGCCTGCTCTATCCCTCCGCGACCAAATACATCTGAAGCCATATTTTCAATCAACCCTAAAACAGGTGTTTGCAATTTATTAAACATCGCGATAGCTTTTTGAGCGACATTTAAGGCAACCGGCTGAGGCGTGGATACAATCACGGCACCACTGATGGGAATGGTTTGACACAAAGACAGTTGAATATCGCCAGTACCAGGAGGAAGATCGACTAACAAATAATCCAAATCCCCCCAAATGACTCCGCCTAAAAACTGTTGCACTGTTTTGTGCAACATGGGACCACGCCAGATAACGGCTTGATCAGGATCCATAAAGAACCCCATAGAAACCACTTGAATGCCATCTTTCTCTAGCGGAAAAATTCTATTCTTCTCATCTACCTGAGGCTCGCCGGTAACCCCCAAAATGGTCGGAATACTTGGACCATAGACATCTGCATCCATAATCCCAACGCTCGCACCCATTTTTTGCAGCGCATGCGCCAAATTGACTGTGACCGTTGATTTACCCACCCCTCCCTTGCCACTGGCAATACACACCACATTTTTGATGGTGGGGATTAAATTGGTGCCACTAGCACCGACAGAAGCTCGCACCGAAGAAGACAACTCAACATCCACTTGGTCAATTCCACCCAAACTCATAATGGCTTCTTGAGACTGCGCCTTCAACTCTTCCTTAACAGGACAAGCGGGCGTTGTCAGTTCTAGGGTGAAACTCACTTTTCTATCTTCAATTTGCAAGGACTTCACAAAACCCAAAGTCACAATATCTTTTTGCAAATCAGGATCAATCACAACCTTTAATGCATTCAGAACCTGCTCTTGAGAAAGAGCCATCACTCACCGTCCTATTAACCTTCTTTTGCGCTCACTGCTTTTTCTAACCGCGCTGTTTGTGCTTCACGTGGTAGCACTAACCAAAAATCTTTTTGCTTATCTTCCCAGTTAGAAAACAACTCAAAAGCCAATGGACTCTTGGTCGCCATGTAATGCCGCTCAATCAGAGTGCGCACCGTATCCGCATCCAGTTTTTCATGCAACCGAATAGCCACAACCAACTCCGGATTAATCTTAGGTTCAAAAGCCCCCTCAGGGTCATAGATGAAAGCTTTACCCCCTGTCATCCCGGCTCCAAAGTTGCGTCCAGTGGGGCCTAAAATCACGATATTGCCCCCTGTCATATATTCACAAGCATGATCTCCAACCCCTTCAACCACAGCCGAAGCCCCAGAGTTACGGACAGCAAAACGCTCACCCGCGCTTCCTGCTGCATAGAGCGTTCCACCTGTAGCGCCATACAAACACGTGTTTCCAATGATACTGTTTTCATGCCACTTAAAAGGAGCATCATTTGCTGGAGCAATGATCAATTCGCCCCCATTAATGCCTTTACCTACATAATCATTAGCTTCGCCTTTCAGCGTCAGCCGCATCCCCTTAATACAAAAAGCACCAAAACTTTGACCTGCCACTCCATTGAATGTCACATCAATAGAACCTTCTGGCAATCCTTCATTGGTGTATTTTTGAGCAATGAAACCGGCCAAACGAGCGCCCACAGTGCGATGAATGTTGCGAATAGGATAGTCTAAGGTCACTTTGCCTCGACCTTCCAAAGCTGCTGATGCGTCTTTTAATAAACGGTCATCCAAAACATCATCATCATCACGATCATTGCGATCTTGAGTACTGATACGAGACCCTACATCAATCGCTGTCATTAAAAAGTCAAGATCAATCGTTTTGATTTTATCAGAAGCATTTTCTAATGATTTGGGTGTTAGCAAGTCTGTGCGTCCAATGAGTTCATCTAACGTACGCACACCTAAAGCTGCCATTTGCTCACGCACCTCTTGTGCCACAAATCGCATATAATTCACCATCATGTCTACAGTTCCAAAATAACGGTCCCGTAGTTTTTGATCTTGTGTCGCGATACCCACAGGGCACGTATTTAAATGGCATTTCCGTGTCATCATACAACCCGTTGCCACTAAGGGTGCTGTTCCAAAACCATATTCTTCAGCGCCAAATACAGCGGCCATCACCAAGTCACGCGCATTCTTCATGCCACCGTCTGTGCGCAAAGTCACCCGCTTACGCAATCCGTTCAAACGTAAAGTCTGTTGTGTCTCAGCCAAACCCAGTTCCCAAGGAAGCCCTGCGTTCTTGATGGAACTCAAAGGACTTGCACCCGTTCCCCCATCGTATCCTGCAATCAAAATCACATCGGCGTAGCCTTTAGCCACACCCGCAGCAATCGTCCCCACACCCGCCTCAGAAACCAATTTCACGATCACTTTGGCTTTAGGGTTGATCATTTTAAGATCGTAGATCAGCTGCGCCAAATCTTCGATGGAATAAATATCATGATGTGGCGGCGGTGAAATCAAAGTCACACCAGGCACAGTATGTCGCACGCGCGCAATTTCTACAGAAACTTTATGCCCTGGAAGTTGTCCCCCTTCACCCGGCTTAGCTCCCTGAGCCATCTTAATTTCAATTTGCTCAGCAGACATCAAATACTCTGGAGTCACACCAAATCGCCCCGATGCCACCTGCTTGATCTTTGAGTTACGATCACGATCTGGATCAACATTACGGTACCGGTCTGGATCCTCCCCACCTTCACCCGAACCTGAACGACCACCCACAATATTCATCGCAATCGCTAGTGTCTCATGGGACTCAATCGACAACGCCCCAAATGAAATATTGGCAGTCACAAAACGCCGCGTAATCGCATCAACAGACTCCACCTCTTCAATGCGAACAGGAGAACCTACTGGGCGAACATCTAACAAATCTCTCAAAGCTGTAGGAGGCCGATTATCCACCGCAGCACTGAATTTTTTATACACATCGTAATCTTTATTTTTTACTGATTGCTGCAATAAACGCACATTTTCAGGATTGAAAGCATGGTATTCCCCATCACGACGGTATTTATAAAAACCGCCTGCCTCTAAATGAAGAGGAGCCTCTTGCTTAAAGGCAGATTCATGCCAATGCATCACATCTCGCGCAATATGCTCATAGGAAATCCCCCCAATACGCGAAGGCGTTCCTGGAAAACAATCCTCAATCAGCTCTTCCCCTACACCAATAGCTTCAAAGATTTGCGCACCACGATAACTTCCGATTGCTGAAATGCCCATCTTAGACATGATTTTAAGCATGCCTTGATCAACCGCTTTGTGATAGTTTGCCATCGCTTGCTCAATGGATAAATCACCAAACTTACCGGATGAAACCATTTGGTCAATTGTCTGAATAGCGACATAGGGATAAACAGCAGATGCTCCGTATCCCACCAAGCAGGCAAATTGATGCACATCATGGACATCTCCCGCCTCAACCACAATACTGGCACGCATACGGCGCTTGCCCCGAATTAAGGCATGATGCACAGCGGATGTTGCTAGCAAAGAAGGAATAGCCGCCTTAGTCGCATCCATGCCACGATCACTCAATATCAAAATGGTAGCGCCATCATCAACAGCATGTTCTGCTTTTTCACAGACATGCTTTAATGCGCGTCGCAATTCATGATCGCCTTTATCCACGTCAAATAAAATGGGGATAGTGACTACATTGAGGTCTTCATCTGTACATGTTTTGATGGCGTGCATATCTCGTCGACGCAACATAGGGCTTGGCACCATCAACATACGGTGAGGCGCAGGTTGACACTCCAGAAAACTGGGACGTGCACCTAACAAACCGTTAAGCGACATCACCAATTCTTCACGAATCGGATCAATAGGAGGATTGGTTACCTGCGCAAACAATTGTTTGAAATACGTAAAAATGGGACGCGATTTGGTCGAAAGTACTGAAAGTGGTGTGTCATCCCCCATAGACCAAATAGGTTCTTTGGAATTCTTCACCATGGGCTCAATGACCATGCCCAATTCTTCATCGTTATAACCAAAAGCAATTTGATTACGGGTCAAGTCATTGGCATCAATTGTCAAATCATCCGGTTGCGTCATGTCTCCTACATCACTCAAGGAAACAACACCCTGTTTTACCCATTCAGCATAAGGATGCAGTGCAGCAAACTCCGTTTTGATTTCTTCGTTGTGCAAAATGCGTTTTGAGTGAGTGTCTACTCCAAAAATCTGACCAGGCCCCAACCGTCCCTTTTCGACAATTTTATGCGAAGGGATATCGATCACACCGACTTCAGATGCCATAATCACAACATTGTCATCCGTCACCCAATAACGACCAGGACGCAAACCATTTCTATCTAAAGAGGCTCCGACAACTTTACCATCGGTAAATGTCAAAGCTGCTGGGCCGTCCCATGACTCACAAAGAGTTGCATGATACTGATAGAAGGCCTTAATTTTGGGATCAATTCCACGCATGCCCTGCCATGCATCGGGCACAAGCATCAACATAGCTTGAAACGGATGCCAACCACTCATCACTAAGAGCTCAAACACATTATCCAAACTCATTGAATCTGAGCCATCAGGTTGAATAATAGGAAAGAGGTCGTGCAGCTCATCGCCCCACACTGCACTCTCTAAGAATGGCTCACGAGCAGACATCCAATTGCGATTACCTTTAACCGTATTGATTTCACCATTGTGACTGGCATAACGAAAAGGTTGAGCTAAAAACCAGTTTGGAAAGGTATTTGTTGAGTAGCGTTGATGAAACACTGCAATAGCAGATTCACAATCCGGATCTGCCAAATCCTTGTAAAAGGTATTCAGCTGCGTGGAAACCAACATTCCTTTGTAAACAATAGTTTGTGAAGAAAAGGAAGGGATATAACAATTTTCACAATTCGCTTTATCCCAAGCTCGTTCTATGCGGCGCCTAACGACTAGCAAATGCCTCTCAAATTCTTCGGCTGGCATACTCTCAGGCCGCGCCATCAGAACCTGTTTGACGACAGGCAAACAGTCTTTAGCTTGTTGTCCCAACACACTGGCATCCACCGGAACATCACGCCATCCTAATAACTGAATGCGACGCCCTTTAATGGCACCGTTTACAATCCCTTCAGCTTTAGCATATTCCAAAGGATCTTTAGATAAGAAAATAACTCCAACAGCAAGATCACCTTGTGCTGGCGTTGGAATGTCTCTTGAAGCAAGGTACTTAGCGAACAGCTTATGCGGGATTTGAAACAATACCCCTGCACCATCACCTGTTTTAGCATCAGCAGCCACAGCTCCACGATGAGTCACATTACACACACATTGAATAGCAGACTTAACAATGGAGTGACTGACCTGACCATCGATTGAAGCAACGAATCCAGTCCCACACGCATCGTGTTCATACGCAGGGTCATAAAGTCCTTGGGCTTTTACTGAGCTAAATCTTGCCATATTTCCACCATAGCTGAGGGCTAGCGCCCTTTGTTATCTCTTGATTGGATCAGATAATACGAACCTGTATTTTAACCATTTTGAGGCTTGCGCGCACGGAAAAATGGGCGAGGCACCCAACAAGGGGTTTTGCGACAGTAGTCTAGGTATAAAGGTCCAAACTTTCGCGCCAGTTCTGGTTCTTCCACCCAATGTATCCAAGTCGCAACGCAAAAACCCCATAAAATCGCATAAAAACATATCCATGCAGAATGATAATACTCCACAAAACCGAGCAGCACCAGAGCCATTCCAAGTGCCATCGGGTTGCGCACAAAACGGTAAGGGCCTCGCAATATACACCGCTGTGGAGCAGCCCAAAACCCCAAACCTCCCGCCCCTTCGCTTAGCAGCCAATGGCTAGCAAACCCCATCAACCCCACACCGTTCACCCAAAACCACACGCTCAACCAGGTCACTTGAGGGGATTGAAAACCGAGTAAACTTCTCAGCCACCACGGGACAAAACATAAACTCAAAAGAGGAAAAACAAGAATCCAAAGAAGATTAGCTAATAGAACTGCCATCAACACTACACAACAGAATGTTGCAGCGCTGAAGAGGTGTTCCGTCGAGAAACCGTTGTTAGAATATTTTTTGGAAAGGTCAGCTTAAAAACGGTACCCTCAGAATCAGAGGATTCTACTTTAATCGTACCTGAATAAAACTCAACCACTTTCTTAACAACAGGTAAACCTGCTGTGTAAGCATCCTGAGCCCAATCAGCTCCACCTAAAGTACGCATATCAAATAATGTCTCCAAATACTGAGGAGAAATAGGCCTTCCATTATCCCTAACGGTACATACCCATTCAGCACCTTCAGTATCGCTTTCAATATGCACAGTGCCTTGATCCGCTCTAGCTGCGCCTAAAGCTCGGCCCAATAGGTACTCAAAAATTTGCTGCAAATGAATACGGCGCGCATGCACCTTAGGCATATCATTTTCAATATCAATCGTCAGTTTTTGTTTTGGATCCAAATCCTGTGCAATCGTATCCATGAGCTCATGTAAATCAATATCTTCAATAGGAGAAAGATCTCTTTGCCCTACACCTGAATACTCAATCACCCGGTCTAAAGTCGCATTCACTCGTCCTAACCGCTGATAAAGCTCTTTTTGCTTATTAGGATCTTTAGCAGCTTCAAGCAAATGAGTGTGAATAGAACGCAATGGAAGACTGACAGATTGTGCCACCACTTCAGTCAATTGCTGCAGTTCTGATTGAGTTTGTGAGAGCTGAGATTGCAATGACAAACGCTCTGCTTCAACTTGCTGTTTCTCTAGATTGGTGCGTAATTCTTCGACTCTTCTCTCGTAGTCCTTAGATTCTTGACCAGCAGATTCTTTTTGCACTGGCTGAGTCTCTGATACTTCCCCCTCTTCTTCCTGCTTTTTAACTTTGAATCGCTTAGGTGCGGGTGAAACTAAAACGCCTAAAGCAATGACGCCAGTAAAGATCAGACCACAGAGCAAAATCCCCCAAGGTAACCAGGTACGCCCTTCTCTGACATAGCCTGGAATAGGAATAGCCAGAATGGACCATTTGCGCCCTGCAACATCAATTGTTTCAGCGACATGGGGACCTCTTACCAATTCCCATTTGCGTCGCTCAAAAGAACCTGTTCTTCGACTGCGCGATGTAGCTGCATAAGCATTCAGAAAATTAGAACCTGTTGGATCAGAATCATCATAAAGATAAACATCCATCCAATCCGTATTCACTTCCTCTAATTGATTCGACACTATATCGCCAACACGTAACGCAGCAATCGTAAAACCACGCAAATTATCGCGACGTTGCTCTTCACTATCGGTAGGTGCTCCTTGCAAATAAACAGGAGAAATCACAAACACGCCTAAAAGATCTCGGCGTTGTGGGACTAAAGGTTCGGTGCTTGTGGCTAACTGACCGCCTGAATCGCGTGAGGCTTCTAGCAACTTGCGTGTCAGAGGATTAGAGGATACATCATAACCAAATACGGCGCTGTTCTCTTCAAAAGGCTCAACATAGTAAACAGGAAAGTATTCGTCTCGTTCTTTAGCAGGAACAATTTGGCCTCCCCCCTTGCGCTCGGTGATACGAAAACCTGTATGACCATCAAGCTCTGCTTGGTCTTCATATGCCGTGCGCTGCGACTGACGGACCCGCGGCACCCATTGCAAAGCATACAATCCCGAGTTCTTTTCTAGATAGGGTGAGACAAATTCTTGGAAGGATTCCCGACCAATATTGGGATTTTCAGAAAAATAATTAGACAGTTCGGTGAGTGTTTCTAGGTTTTCTTCCACACCATCGCTAATCGCATCAATGGCTTGCGTCGCACTCTTTTCAAAAAGATCTTGAATACGACTATGCTCCCAAACTCGAACCAGTGCAAAACCAGCTAAAGATAAGGTGAACCCTAAACACAAAACAAGAACGACTACGGAATGCCTTTTCATAAAACGTCTTTCAATAATCAGTTCGGGGAGTCTTAATTCGTTGCGGCTTTTACGGTATGCAGAATACTTTCTTCGTTACGCTGTTCAACTACCTCAGCAAACACGAGCATCTGTCGAATAAAATCCTTATCAATCTTTATGGTGCCCATAGCTGGATGATCCATCACGATAAATTCAGCTTCTTCGGTAATCACGCGTCCACTCAATCGATCACCATTTTGTAGAAGCACTTCATCAACCTGGGCGGCCTGAACGAATTGGGAGTTCCCTATCAATGTCAGTAAGAGCAACACTAAAACAATCTTAGTCTTATTAAGTCCTAACGGAATGCTCAGCATGTGGCATATTGTACAGGAGTGGCTATCCAGCGTAAAGACTTTTAGCTGGCATTTTTTTAAGGGAGGACTTACTTAAACAATGCGATATGCTGATCAATCAGCTCTCGCTGCTCTTCTGTGATGAGAACGAACTCAGCCCCATGCTCAAACCCCCTACTAGGGGCCCCTTCTGCACGTGGAGGGATAGGCTCTGTCCAAACGACTTTCACTTTAAAATCAATAGACTCAGTGCGGTCAGGAAAGGTCAAAGCTATTGAAACCACTGAACCTTCCTTAATAGGCCCCTCAGTAATGAATCGCACCCCACCCTTAGAAATATCACGTGAAATGGATTCTTCGTGTGACGCCTGTTCATCTCCCACCACCTTACAGGTCATGGAAAATTTTGCGCCCAAGCGATAGAATTTGCGCTTCTCACTCATTTGGGTCAGCTTCTCTGCGCTCTAACAAACGGTTGATCATATCAAGCAGGGTCTGCATTGCAAAAGGCTTACTTAGGTAACAATCCCCTAGTTCCATATCTGAAGTCGACATTTGATCATCCACAACAGCACTCACCATAATGACCGGCGTGCTTTTGCAAGCATGGATTCCCTTAAGCCTTTGACACACACGCCAGCCATCAATCGTTGGCATGAGCAAATCTGTAACGATTAAATCAGGGTTCTCTGCCTCTGCTTTTTCTAATCCAATATCTCCGTCTAAAGCCGTTAGCACATCATAACCACGCGCTGACAAAGCATATTGGATAGCTTCGAGCATATCAGGCTCATCATCGATAACAAGAATCTTGTCTTTGGCAATCATGGTTTAAGCTTACCTGATATATCGAATGATCTGCCAATCAAGGAAGCGTTTTCTCGAGGAAATATCACTCAAATGAGCCGTAATTCAACATAAACTTACGGTCTTTCTCATCAATTGCCAAAAAACGGGCCCCCACTTCATATCCATGCATACGAATTTGAGTTCCTGCTTTCATAAATGAGTCGCACCATACGACTACGGCCTCAAATTGAATAGCCTCGGAAGCCTTAGGAAAGGTAATAGTCACTTTGATTTCAGTGCCTGGCTCGATGCGAGTTGTTCCCCCCATGCGAATACCAGAACCACTCACATCTTTAGTGTTGAGATAATACCATCGACCACCAAAAGTCACTTTGCAGGGGACCTCAAACTGAGAACGGATTCGAGCGTGCTGGCGACGTTCATCCATGATGTGATTTTATAAAATGATCCCCGCAGCCACAGTATTGTTGGTTTGTTCGTCGATCAAAATCAATCCGCCAGTTTCTCGATTTCTCTTGTAGGGATCAATGAACAAGGGCTGTTGGGTGCGTAACACCACTCGACCGATTTCATTCAACCCAATATCTAAATCCTCTTTAAGCAAATCCAGCGTGTTGATATCGATTTTATGGCAAACCTCTTGAACCAAACATTTGGTTTCGCGCGTATTATGGCGCACAATATACTTGCCCCGCGGCTGTAACTTCTTTTTGTCATCAAACCAACAAAGCATCACCTCAATATCTTTGGTGGCCTGTGGCTGATTGTCCGCTTTGACAATGATGTCACCCCGAGAAATATCAATTTCATCTTCCAAGGTTATTGCAACAGACATGGGAGCATAAGCTTCAGGAATTTCACCTTCATAGGTGTGAATCCCTTTCACCTTAGAACTCAACCCCGAAGGCAGGGATATCACTTCATCCCCCGGCTTAAACACACCACTGGCAACACGTCCGGCAAATCCACGAAAGTCATGATGCTCATCTGAGTGGGGACGAATCACCCATTGCACTGGAAAGCGTGCATCTTCGTGGTTGTAATCGCTCCAAACATAGGTTGTTTCCAAAGTGTGCAATAAGGTACTCCCTTGATACCAAGGCATTCGATCTGTCTTTTCAACCACATTGTCACCATGCAGCGCACTGATGGGAATAAATTTGATGTCTGTCACGTCTAAGCGAGAAGCAAATGCCTGAAAATCTTCGACGATCTGATCAAATACGGCTTCTTTAAATTCCACCAAATCCATCTTATTCACACACACCACCAAATGCTTAATCTGTAATAAAGAAGCAATGAATGCATGCCGACAGGTTTGTTCAACGATCCCCTTGCGCGCATCAATCAGAATAATGGCCAAATCTGCTGTCGAGGCTCCTGTAACCATATTGCGCGTGTATTG
>JAJDCC010000093.1 GCA_029261015.1 Candidatus Omnitrophota bacterium
ATCCAAAGCAGTACTGCGCCGAAGATTAAACCAAAAGGCATTCCATAGGAGAAGATGTGTGCAGACAAAAAGGTGCCGATAACCAAATCGGCAATAGGTCGATACTGACGAATAAAACCCCGTGCCAGTATTTCACGCGCTGTGGGCCCGGCACGATCTGGATTGACCACACCCGCAACCAGAGCCCCCACCGCATAAACAAGTGGCACCACCGCATGCCCGATAAGCACTGTAAATGCGGCAACAAAAGCAGGATTATAGTCAAATACCAAACCAATGGTATAGCCCAGAATCCCCCCCAGCAACTCAACCGCCCAGGCATCTCTCGTGGTGTAAGTACTGTTCCAGGGCATCCAAGAACCCGAATTACTATCTAACTGTTGAAGATCAGCAATCAAAACATCGATAGCAGTAATCTGCACATCAGTAGCACCCTCCTTAAAGAGGGTCAATTGCACAATCAATTTCTCAACATCAAAATCTCCATTACGCACCCCCTTAGAATTGATTAAATAAGCATAAATATAAGTCGAACCTAGAACAGGATCAGCGTCTATATAGGCACGAATAAACTCGCGCGCTCCTTCAATTCTTAAATCTCTATCTACCGACTCCATTGAGAACGGATCAAACGCTAACAGCTTGTAAAGCAATTCACTGTGCATAATGGTGTAATCAAAAATAAAGTCATGACTTTCACCATTCGCAAATAAAACCTTATCCATAACTGCATAAAACTTCTGCGCTTTTTGGTAAGGCGTTAACCCTTCTTTGTAATGGGTGACACCGACAATTTCATCAGCAATTGCTGCTGATACCTCCACGGTTTGTTCGCCATCCCGAAGAATCACACCAAGAGTACTCACATCAATAATCTCATCTGCCAGAGCTAGATCAACGATATTTTTACTCTCATCCAATACATTTAAATCTTGGATTTCTTCAACAACATCCGTTGGCACTTCACTGACTTGAGGTGAAACTGTCACGACAGGTTCTTCAGTAAAAAGAATATCGTCCTCATTAAAATCAGGGTGAGCCAATTTTATGAGAGTGGTCACATGTGTACTTAAATCATCTGTACTGGATATGATCCCCATATTACTCATGAGATAGTAAACAATATTCCTCGCTTGTTCTGGATATTCTTCAAGGATTTGATTAAAGTCTTGCAGCCAAATGCCTGCTTCGGAGTCTGCCACGAACCACAAATTAGCCGTTCTATCTCGGTAAAATCTCAGATTACTTTCTGCCCCATCATCAAAAATAAAGACGTGTTCACGGGCGCCAATACTATCCATATAATCATCTATCGACTGAGGTATTATCCCCATAGCATGGTCAAACCCATACCAGGTATAAATCAATTCCAATGCTTGCCGATCATTTCCTTGTAAAGTTGATAGATTAGACATCCCATATATCTCTTTGTCTATTCCATAGACATGCTTAATATAAGCATGGGTGAGAATTTCTATAAAACCTTCTTTAAAGATATGATTCCTAAGCGCAGATTGTGATTCTCCCAAAGGATTCCATCTTTCAAAAAACCGTTTTATCATTGCTATATCATCAGGGATGATTCCTATCCCTTCCAAATTGATAATCAACTGGTCAATACTCATACTTTCATCTAACAATTTATTGACAAGAGCATGTCCTATTTCATGAACTATTGATGACTTCAATTCCACAGCATTTCCATTTTCACCCACCTCAATCAGGTTATTTCCAATAGAAACATGGAATACACGGTCACCGGTCAGTGAAGAATGGGCAAGGAATTCTTCACCTGTGGTATCGATAGCAAAGAGCTTAATTTGATCTATGTCGTCATTCAAATTAAAAAGATCAACCACATGTTCTGTATCCTGCCTAATATTATCTAGCTGTTCCAATGTCCAAGCCTGGGCCCCAAAAGAATACTTATAATCGGCTTGAACCAAAGGAATCATAGCCCCTCTTTCTAACAATTCAGATCCTATAATTAGCTGCTTCGGGATATTCCACCAAAATATCGAATAAGCTTCTCTCTGATATTTAATGAAGTTCTGGGATGCTTCACCTGTTATCTGTTCTAGTAGTGCGTAGCTGTCTCCTTCTGCTGCAATCACTATTTTTGTGGTTCCTGGAATAATGTTTCTCACACCAATAGCAACATCCCTGGGACGAATTATCTGTCCACCTCTGTTGTACGTATCAATCCAGCGCTCAATAAAAACCAACTGTTCTTGATGACTAATATGTTGTCTAATTAAATCTAATGCTTCCCAAGAAAGCAGTCGATATAGCACAAAATCTTCCCCAATGAGCGCCCTCAAATTAGTTAAACGTTCTTCTAATGAATCTCCTGAAAGTGTCACCATCAGAGCCCCTTCAAAAACTTCTATTGAAGTTGATTCTGCTTGATCTACCCTAATTATTCCTATACCAAAATCCTTAGCACCTTTTAACATCAATTCATCGATTACTTTCTTTAATTCATATGTTTCTTCTGAAGAGTAACTCTCACTAAACTCATATGTCGGTGCTACAGCCACTAAAGCTTTTTGTATCTGGGGTATTCGACTTCCCTGAAGGGCCGCCTCATGTATGTGCCTTTGACCTTCTGCTCCAAGTCTTTCGATATACATCCGATACACATCCACAAACCGATTTTCTCTGTTTCTATGCCCCGGAAAACTAACAGCCGTATCCTCACCTAACACTTCTAGTACGCTAGGTGAGAGAGGATCAACTAAGTCCCACATCCTTAACTGAACATCCCTAGGTTGATCACTTAGTACTGGATGAACGTATATCCTAGTAAAACTGCTGTCTATATATGCCGTGAGGTATGCTTCAACAACACCAAGAGTAGCGTCGCCTCCAAAAATCAAATCAGGATCCGTATTAATGATCACAATCATCACAGCAGACAAATCAGTGACCGCAGACAAATCCCCAACAATCCCTTGCCCATTCATTAATTGAATCAAAACAGGTTGATGGTTCAAAGCTGATACTAATTTCCCTCTTAGCTTAAAATCCAACTGTGAATTTGTAGAAAGACTGCTAATAAGGTCGAATCTCGATTTCTGTAAGTCTTTATCGCCAAGAGCATATAAATACTGGAGAATAAAACTGATATTTGAAGTACGCTGTGTTTTGATAATGTACTCTCCATTAATAGAATCATGCACCCTAGGCGCTTTGAATAAAATATTAAGTTGAGACACATCCTCTTCTGCCCACATCTCAAAAACTAACCTTCCTACGACATCGACAACTTCAGGGCGAACTCCATTGAAGGGTGTTGGCGCATTATTTAATTCCTCAGACACAAAATCTTCAGAAAAACCAAATCGTAAAGCTGAATCGATGTGTGGCCCAATAATAAGCATAGAATTAAGATCAACCTCTGCCAAAGGTATCAAAATTTTAAATATATTGAATTTACTCTGCCTATTTAGGGCCTCTAAAGCTGATGAATTAATTGCATTGATAAGTGCATTAAACTGGGCTGGTTGAGTAAGCGCAGAATCCCAAATAGATTGAGCGTTTGCACTCACATAACTCACCAGTTCATCCCATTGTTGAGGAAACTCACCAGTGTCTTGTTCAGTTGTTGGAGTTTCAGGATCATCTTGAGCAAAGATCCGCATAGCGGGCTGAGCAGCCCCGTAGAGCATCGAGATCAACGCCAACACAAAAATTATCCGTTCAGAATGGTGCGTCTGCCACAAATTCCAAATTCCATGCAGCGCAAAGTAAACCCCAGCAGCCAATCCTATAATCATCAAGGGTGAAGATGAGATAAATAAATAAGAAACTCCGGAAGTGGTTAATGCAAGAACTATGATGGCTGCCCATTTGATAGGCGATGTGTACAGCGGACGAAATGCCGTGTTAAAGATTACTTCTCGTGTAGCCACGTTGGGTCCTGCTCGCATGGGTGCCACCAACCAAAATGCCGCCGGAATCAACACATGCAATCCCGCAAACACAAGGCCTGAAAGCGCAGTAGAAGCATTAATATCCAATCCCATCTGCTGAGCAACATAACCCACAGCAAGACTCACTACCCCCTCAACGAACCATGCCACGTTGCGGGTGTAGCTAGTGTTCCAGGGCATCCAAGAACCCGCTCCATCAGAAGCGGAATGATCTGCATCCACCACTTGAGTTACAGTCGATTCATAGCGATCGCCCTTAGCAGGAACACCCACATAGGCATCTATAAACGCATCACCTTGCTTAATCGCAGCATGCAGGCGATGATAGCCATCATATAAATGGTATTCCTCATTCCCTTGAACCAATATTATTGGTGGAGGGTCCGTTCTCATCTGCTCATATTGGTTAATTTTCTCAAGCCTGTAGGCATCCGGCGCTTCTAATAAAGCCAGTTCTCCCTCAAGATCTTTTACAGCAACTTGTCTCCTTACCCAACGCACATAACCAAAGTTGCGCTTTATTTCTCTCTTCATTTGAATGATAGAAGACGTGCTATTGTTACCTGCGGCTCTCAACATATCTTCGATCTCTAACCATACTACTGGAACACCGTCCAAATCATTAGCTGGTAGGGTTAGCCAATCTTGACCACCAAAATTAAGCTGAGTCGAATGAGAATATTGCAGCTCTAACGCATGATCCGTAACAAGTGAAACCCCCTCATCTAGAAATGTCTTTGCTATGCTTTCGCGAAGAGCTTCGTTTTCACCGTTTATTGCAAAATGTAGATGTACTAATGGTTGCCCCTGATCAATCAGTCGAATTTGAACGAGATAGTCTTCTTTTTCATAAGCTATCGCAAGGAATACGTTTGCAATATCTCCAGAAACCTTGTCGCGTATCACCCACAAGGCAGTTTTCTTGTCAGAAGCAGTATTCTTTAGGGCATACCTTATTTTTTGCATCTGCCTATCCAAAAACGGATCGACACCTAGAGCCAAAATTTGAAGGAGTAAATCTGCTTTCTTTAAATCCCTAGAATCGATTTGTTCAATAGAATATAGGTCTCCATCGACACTCATTTCTTTTGTTTCGACTACTTTTAATTGTTGTACAAAGTGCCTATAAGGCACTAAGACTGAATCTGTAATAGAATTATTACCAAATAATAAGTCCATCACATAAACAAACGTGCCCCATCCAACAAGTTTATCTACTAGCATCCAAGCCAATAAATCAGCATCTAAATCTTCACGTTCTTCAGAAATGCCAGCCTCATGACGAAGTTCATGTGCAAGGCCTACAACAAATAATATATGCTCCAGGTCTTGGCTCTCACTGAGAACAGCAAATAAGTCTTCGTTACTTCCAACCAGGCCATCCTCATAATGATTTATGAATAAATGCTGCGACTCATTACGCCGCAATAAAGCAAAAACAATCTCTTTATTAGACAATTCTTCAAGATTAAGATTAATCCAACCCTGATCATTCCAATGCATCAAAGCTTCATAAGCCTGGTTGACTAACGCTCCTAGCTCTGACTCATGCCGTAACCCAAGCCCTTGCAGTAAGCCTCTGACATCCTGGGCTGTTATCTTTAGATTCTTGGCTAAATCGCGTGTGCCTACAATAGAGCGCACCCCAGCATCAATACGGTCTTGTTTTACCTGAGCAGCTTTTGCCTCAGTCAATTCTTCGCGATCACCTTTAAGGTGCGTGGCTTGCCAGTTTTGAACACTGGATGCACTTTGTGGCTTGAGATCAATCTGATAAAAATTCCAACCTTCATACGTCACCAATCTAGAATCATCCTCACGGAAATTCAGCACAGAATAAGCAGCACCACTCCTTGTCACTGCCCTCATAAAGGATTTTTGACTGCCCAGGTTCTCTTTAGCAATTTCAACCAGCAAACTTTGATACCCATTCTCAGGTAGCCATTTTTGATACATAAACACTTGCATAGCAGTAGCAATACCCTGCCCAGCATGAGACTCTAAAACTGCATATTCTATCGAAACATCAGGGTATCCTGGCCCAAAACTAGCAATACTATGCACTTGCAACAACCCTACAGGTTGCTCAGTCAGCACATCCCTAACAATAAAATGATGAAAGACATTCAAATCATCTTCATCTACATCTAACTTTTCTATAGCACCTCTAAAGATATCTTTTGCTGAAGCTAAAGACTCACCAGCTGCCATGAATCGCCAAAGTGCCCCCACTTCATTCAAGTGACTGTTTGATGCTAGCTCTAGCCTGTATTCTCTATTTTCAGAATCTCGAATAATTTCTACGATCTGACCTCTGTACAACAAACCCTTATGTAGATTGAATAAGTTCTGACCTAATTCAGTACCCCCTGTGTTTGATTGGGGTAATACTGCTGCCAGCCCTAAATCCTCTGCCAAAGAGTGTTCTAATAGACTCCATTGTTCTTCCCAATCCCTATAATCAAGAGTATGTGCGCCCACTGCTATCCAATTCATCCATATCCAAGCTAAACGAACTTCCCAAGTAGAGGGTTGAATCATTACTTGCATATAATCTTTTTCATCTATGTCAGACAATATGCCCAAAGCTTGTTGATACACTTCAGTCACCGCCACTTCAAACCAAGGATTGTCAGCTAAACGCAGGGTCGCCTCTCTGATCACGCCATAGTTTTGCCAAAAAGATGCCATTAGCGTGCCCTCAATTGCTGAGAGAAACTCCGCATCGCCGATTTTACTTTCTTTCAATAACCGAGCAATCAGCGCAGCATCTAAAGCATCCAATTCACGACTCTCACCACCCTCATGACGCAATTCATGTGCCACGCCTGCTACAAATAAAATTTTTGCTACAGTTCGATTATTTTTGGCGATTGCGAATAATTCATTATTGATGCCGATATAGCCATCGGCTTGATGATTTTCGATTAATAAGTGCTCAAACAAGTGCTGTGATTTTTTCTTTTTAATCAACCCCATCACTATTCTCTTTCTGCGCAATTGCTCAAGATCAATTTGCGTAATTCCAGCTTCGTTCCATTGCCTAATGGCTTCCAAAGAATCTTGTATCAAGTCCCCTAGACCACTTTCTGTCACAATGAGTTCTTGCTGCAACCTATTGCTGTGTGCTTCAGTGATTTCAATTGCTGCTGTCGCTCGAGGAATATTGCTTAATCTATCTTGTGATTCATCAATAACTTGAGCCACTTTATCTGATGTTAAAGGTTTACGATTACCTTCAAGCTGAGCCGCTTGCCAATGTTGCCCCCCCTTAAACTCAACTGAACGCGTAATCAAATACCCTCCTCTTACGCGGCTTGAATCAACAGGGTCAACATAATCCTTCCACTGAACTATTAATCCTTGTTGCTCAAAAGCATCCTGCACATCAGCATCAAACTTATCACCATTCCAAATCCATGCAAAACCATCATCTGCCAAAGCTTCCTCAACACCACGGGCAAACCCTTCTAGCACATGCCTCCCCACCCGATCATGTAAATCACTGAGTTGTGTTGGAGATTGAGCCTTATCTCCAAAGTTTAGAGGCATGTTCCAGAACAATGCTTTAACTTTGTTGTGAAGCTCAGGAAAGTGTAATCGTCCCTGTTCATTCAATAAGTTATCCGCAACTTTAAGATTAGGTTCTAAATTTAAAATGTCAGCTGTTTGCCTAGCGTTTTCTACTTCCAGCGGATTAATTCCCGTAGAGTAAAGTTTAAATTTCATATTCGTTTGGTCTTGAGCCTGTTTTACATTAGTGTATTCAATACCCGATCCGGGCCCTACAATCCAGATTGTGTCACCATGCTGCAACTGCGTCAGTAAATCAATCTGGCCTGCATAATACGCAAAATCAATATCGGTAAGCGGCTGATAAACACTAGGCAATACAGGAAAAATTAAACCTACAGCATGATGATCCTGCCATATTGATATATCTGCAACCTTCAGAGGGACTGCAACCAATCTATTTCCTTGTCTCACTAAGCCAGAAAAGGCAAGGCCATTTCCCCAAGGTTGGACTACAGAAGACATGGATCCAAAACGACTTTGGAGAAATACAGTAACTTTACTACGCCTGTCATCCATCCAACTCATGTTAGCGAACCAATTTATCTGATCTTTAGCACCCCAACGATTCATTCTTTCTGCATCCACATAGAACGGAATAAAATCAGCATACCGAGGACGAGCATCCAAAACCGTACCTTCATAGTACACATCTAAGGAATCGCGACTATGACTAGCCATACCAGATCTTTGACTCAAAGCCTCTAAAGCATGTTCAACTACATCAGGGAAAACTGGAACAGCGGCTAATAGTACTCCATCAGCATCATATAGCAGGTCTAATTCTTTAAGCATATCCTGATCATCAAGCATTGAACTAAGATCATGTTTAGATTTCATCAGCTCGTATTGAAGCACCTTGACACCTTGTGGAACGGAGTCACCACTTAGCGAGTTTTTAAATCTAATCCGCACAACTTGTAAATCTTCTTTCTGCTCAGTACCCACCACCTCGATACCCTGCAAGTGACTCAGATCAGAAAGCTCAAAAAACCTAATAAGACGATGGGCTATCGTATTTTTTGGCACTGACTTCACAAAACTAGTCACAGCAACCATATCCCCATCCTGAGCCACTTCTACATTCTGGTGTTGATGCAATAAACCCGCCCATAGCGAAACAATGATCCATGCAAATGGCGCAATAAATGGGAGCGCGTTAACAGCTATCAGCCAAATAATTGCCGCAGCAGGCAAGCGAAAAATTAGAGCAAGTGTGAAGAGTTTTTTATAATCAGATACTGTCGTTGGTCCAGCATTGATTAATGTATCGCCAGATTTAATCCAACGGGTTCGGTGGGACGGCGCGAATAAGAACGCACTCAGTGGAACAAACAATACAACACGCAAAATGTCTAAATATGCTGGATCGACAAACCCAAATGTCGCCAATGCCCAAGGCAGCAATTGCACTATCAATCCCATGTAGGCAAATTCTTCAGCGTTGCTGGCTAGCACCAATGCTGCTGTGTGAGGCACCTTTAGCCCACGCAATGTGTCGTAGGTCCATTTTCCTAGACCCATTATTGCAAGACTTGAATTATCATCGTGTAAAGATTTTCCATCGTTTCCAACATATAACCTTTTCATACGACCAGCTAATGTCGGGTGTTTATGTATATATCCTACCTTGGCTAACTGTTCTGGGTGCGTAACAAAAGGTATGTGTATATGCGTAAAACCTACTTGAGCAATCACAGGCTCTAAAACATTCAGCAAATAATCAGCCGCATTATATTGCTTTTTAATCCGATTCCAATCCCAATTATCCTTATTCCTTCCCCCGTGATAACTTTTCACAATAAATGGATTCTGCACACTTTGCTCAAGACTAATGCGATACCAAGGTTTATCGTCATTAAAGGCATCTACAACCTCAAACACCCAACCCCGAAGTGACCGACTTACTTTCACTTCAAAACCAGGAAGCATCTCCCCAGAAGCATCAATAAAGACATCCGGTATCAAAGCATCCACATACTCATCCATTCGATACAGGTCTGGGGATAAGCCTTGCTCCATCAGTGATTGCGCAAACGGCTGCTCGACATAAAATTGATATCTGTTTTCATCTAACCAGTTCCCAGGCAATACGACCGAATAATGCCCCGTTTCTCGAGCAAAGATAACTTGCTGAAAATCTTGATATATTGAATACCCAATTCTTTCTAAAGATCTCAGACGAAAATAAAGTTTTTCTGCATGATTTTTGTGATCAGCACTTAAATCACTAAACCAATTGTGCTCTTCTCCACTATCATCTACAACCTGTGCAACCCAATGAACCGCAGCCTGAGCTTCTGTCAACCCTTCAACAGCAGGAACATGAAGCCCTTGATACCAATCACTATTTACCCCTCCAATCAACACATCTCTTAATCTCCACTCCACCCATTCGTGTATCAAGGTATCTTCAACTAATTGATCCCGTATACTTTCTAATGATTGGTTCCGCTTTTCAGCGATCCATATCAATAAAGCATAAGCGTCTAAAGACGCCCTATCAAATAACACTTCGCCTTGTGGAGTCAGGCTAGCCATTCCTGGCCGTGACTCAATCATTGCAACAGCCTCTTCAACCAAAGATTCATACTCAGTGTTTTTCGCCTCTCTCCGAGAGGCTTCAACTACTTTTTCTCTATATCCATTGTCGGGAGCGTGTTGAGGCATGCTTCCTTCCTCCGAATCCGACGTATTCCCATCAGGCTGATTAGAGGCCACAATAATCGGGGGCCCTTCACTCAACAAAGACATCTGACCTGTTTGCGCTTTTTCATAGGCATCCATTTCACGCAAATCAAAGACATCGCCCTCAACTTTTTCTGCATAATTCACAATGTATCGAGCTAATTCAAAGCGATGACAATTGCGTTTAGAGGTAGCGTCATGCTGATGTGCTTCATGCTCATAACACATCAATGCGATTTTCTTACCATTCAAGTTGAGCAAATGATCTCGTATTGCTCGCCTTGCCCTCAAACTCAGCAATACACGTCTTTGGTACACCGAATAAATTTCATCTGGGGCAGAAGCATTATCGCTTAATTGCTTTCTCAATTTTTGAGGAACGCCTAGCTGAGATTCATGAACATACTGAGCTTGTGACAAATAAGCTGCCAAATGTTTTCCAGAAAATTCAGGTTTCCATCTACTCACAACGCTATCGCGAGTATCCAATAGAACATCAATTTCATATCTCTCTAAAAGCTGCTCTACCTCAGCAAGAGAGGTTTTTTCATACCCAAGTGTTGTTAATCGCCCAATTCGAATAGGCTGTTTTGTCTTCACCATTTCAGCGTAAGCAACGCGAACATCGTTTAGATAACTTTCACTTTCAAAGGTAGAGCCAATGAACTGTTCAAATTGTGACAATGAAACTCCATAAAGATCTAATAGTTCGGCCGTCAACTCTGCATCTAAATCTTCGCGCTCATCCATAATGCCGGCCTCATGACGCAATTCATGAGCAAAGCCCACAATGAACAAAATGCGTGCTAAAGCGGGTTGAGATTCGGCATTCGCTTTCTTGGCAAGGTCTAAGAATTTTCGATTAATACCCATTAAGCCATCGGATAGATGGTTCTCAAATAGATGCTGGGACTCAGCCTCTGGAAGTAAAGCTATGGTGATGGGTTTGTTCTGCAACCCCTTAATTTGATCGCGATATGCAGATAACGCTCCGGACTCCACATTCGCCCAACCACGACTCCCAAGTACCGCAAAAGCATCATCAATCAATAAAGAAAAATCATCCTGATCAAATCCCAAGGCTTCTTGAATTTCAACCCTCTCATCAAGAGTCATTCGAATACCTGGATACTTATTAGTGAAAGGCTGAGCCGTCGATCGCTGAGCTTTGAGGTCAAGATTCATTGAAGAATGGAATTGTGCTCCGGAAAGTCGGGAGGCCATCCATGGCAATGGGTTGGTTTTAGAAACTATCTCTGCTCGTTCGTAAGTGTCTGTTCGATGTGGATACGATTTTAGGACGCGGAAAAGCAGGTCTGAGAAGAACATACGACTAAAAGAACCTATATTGCGAACGCGAACAATTTCCTCAGAAGAACCTTTTGTCCGTTGAGTCAGCGAAACCCCTAAAGGCTCTGCTTTGGTTTTTGACACCACATCCAGAAACATTTGTTGATAATCATAGCCATCTCTTAACGCATCTGCCTTATCAACATAGATCACTGACTTTTCATCAGCATCTAGATTTGCGCGCACACGCACCACAACCTTAGCCAAAATTTCTTGCGATGCACTGTCCTTTACATATCCCAAAAGGTAGTTAGAACCCAGATACCCTAACAGTCCAGGGATTCGACCTATAGGGCCAAATTGATTCATGCATTTCACAAACTTTTGATTCAACACATCTAAGTTGCCACGACTCAGCATCATTCCCGGGTGAGACGTCAATACAACCTCGACTGACTCCCTATGTGTCACCGAATCCCATTCAATGGAAGATCGAATCGCATCAGACAATTCACCCAGCCCTTGAGCTAAAGCCTTACCCTGTAGTGCCTCTAAATCGGACAAAATAGGATTCAAGTCAATGCTTCCAGGAGGGGCATGTTCCAGTTCTGATAACCAATCTAATAATTTCAGCCAATGATCTAACTTAGTGCTACTTTCTACTGTGTCGGTCAATTGGCTTTGATAAGTTACATACGATTCGCGATCGTTAAAAAAGCCTAAAAGTTGCTGAGCAAAATGATCATCTTCAATGCGGCTGATTAAAGCAGCATCATTTTCTATTAGCTGTTGATACAAACCCATGAGCTCTGTCTTTTGAAGCGCATATTCATTGGCTTCGTTCAGTCGATAGGAAGAGGCATCCACCTGAACACGCACATCTTCAGCAAAAACGCGCCTAAAGGTTTCATCTTCAAAATTTAAGGCGTCTCCATATTGACGCTGAGCACCACTCACACGCCAATCTTGATAATTCCCCAGAGCGACTGCTCTAAGCCATTCTCCAAACTGGTCGACATGCTCTTGCATACCCTCACGATTTTTCAATCGTCTTTGAATATACAAAGCTGTAAGTAGCGGATGATGCACCTTTACGGCATCCTCTCTTAAGGCTAACCCCTTCCAAAGCTGATCACTCACTGCATCGCTAATTGCAATTCCATGTTCTGAAAAACTGAATTCATCGGCTACAGCTTCGATCACCCCACTATCAATGATTTGCACCAGTTCATCTGCTGTGCTTGGCTGAGCATCCAACACGCGTTGAGTTACCTGAGGATAATTGACGGTATGCAAGATAGCCAACAACGCCCCAGCTCTTTCCCCTACATCTAAATCCTTATCCTGCAAAATTGAAGCTACATGTGAAAGTACGTTACGCAGCACCTCACGTCTATCCTGCATGACTTCGCCTGAATCTACAGCTAACAACCCAACCAATAACTGCTGCTGAAATAACTGCCAACCTTGCTCATCTGCAATGGCATGCACACCATCAATCAAATCGAAAATGGGATCTAAACTTCTTGAGTCACGCCAACCTTCGGTGACATTAAATAATGGAAGGATAAGTGTAGCAGCCGTTTCGGGTAAATACTCCGGTTGCGATTGGACGATTTGCACAATTTGCTCAAAACCATCCTCTGAGAAATCGTCACTCTGCAGCATATCGGATAGACGCATCAACCATCGGCGTTGGGCATAATGATTATTCTGTGCCAATGCAGCCAAGAAGCGAAGAATTTCTGGATGCCGTTGTGCCGCCTCACCAAACTGCTCCCAGAGAGCATCTTTACCCTCAAATTCGCCTGTTCGCACATCCATAACCGATGCAGTGTGAATCCAGTTAAACAGCACATCATCGTCCTCGACAAACTCCATCAAGAGCCGTCCACGCTGCACAGCACCTTGTGCTCTTTGTGGAGTAGCCTCAGATAGGAGATTTTGTGTCCAATTTCTACGCATCATTTTTAAATTCTCAAGCATCGACTGATCCATAAAAAATGGAATCAACTGGCTCACAGGGATTTGTTTAAGCAAACCAAAATCGGCATGCACCCCGAGTAAAATATCTTGAATGGCTTTTTGTTGAGCCATTTTTTGCTGATGCAACTCATAAAGTGTGCCTACCTCAGCCAAACTACTCGCAACCTGATCTAATAACTCCCAATCAACAGGGATTTCTATTCCCAAATCAGACATCAGGTCAACCACACGAGACACTTCTTCGCGTGTATAAGCCACAGGATCGTCTAAGAAACCCTGAGGATACTGCTCTTCCATATCTAGAACATCCAACCTCAATTTATGATAATTAGGATCTAAGCGATCGCCACGCCCAATGGTTTGTTCTCGACTTGACGCCGTGTCTTGTTGCGGCTCTGCCAAAATAATTTTATCAGTGACTTCTGCATTCCAACCTTCAGTGGTCTGCCCT
>JAJDCC010000094.1 GCA_029261015.1 Candidatus Omnitrophota bacterium
AGATGGGCACTATAAAATCCTGCAGCACATGCATATCGCTGTATTGTGGAAATGCACGCAATAAATAACTGAGCCTATAGAGTGTTATTTCGCTATTCTCAGCTGATGCGACAATCACAGGAATGAATGCCTCATCAAACCCCTTCCTTGTTGCAAGATGGGGAAAACGTCCCAGAATTGAACCGATGCGGTTGAAGGTTTCATCGATTTGCTCAGGCGAAAAACCTAAATCAGATTGAAACTGTTTAATTTTCACTAAAGCTGGTTTCAACTCTTGTAAAACAACCTTATTGTCAGTCGCATACATCCGTGATTGAGCAGACAGATATTCTTGATACAGCCTATAGGCGCTCTCTGCATTTTCGCCTTCCAGAGCGGCTTTAATTTCAAAATACACTCTCGATGTCGAATGATCCTGCATCGCCAATAGGCGACCTGAAGAGTAAGCCCAGAGGTTGTACATGGAGTGTGCCCATATAGCGACTAGGATAGCCATGGCAGGCGATGTGCTGAACAACACAAAACCTAAACGAAAAGCAGCTCCTAATAAGGAGAAATACGTGTTAAAAGCGGTGCGTTCTTTATGTGATAAAAATTCTTGAGAAGTGACAGTGTCGCTATTTTTCGAGCGGAAGATTTTGCGTGTGTGGTTGATGCCAAAAATCAGATTGACGGATAGATATACAGAAAGCGGATCGATAAAACCGAATACCGGAAGCATGTTCGGCAGAATATAGGCCAAAAACCCAATAGCTCCAGCATAAAAGAACTCTTCTACACCTGAGGCAATTGCCAGTGCCACAGGTTCCGGAAACTTGAGTGTGTCACGCAACCAACGGAATAGTGGATATGCGAACCTTCCTAACGCTGTATTTAATTGCTTCTCGCTCTCAGATGCATTCATTGCATCATCACCCACATCAAGAACCTTCAATAAGGTTTGTGCCTCTTGATGCTCAATGTCTGTAGGCGCTGATTCGTGCACAATCAATTTTAACCACTGCCTAATATGATCAATCGGCACCGTACCATATCGCATGAGGCGTCGGATCAAGGCACCACGCACCGTTTTCTCCATCAGGATCGCCTGCACATCATCTGGTTGCTCAGGGAACAACGCACGCAACAACGCTAAATAGCCTTTCTGATGAATCCCATAGGCACCTGGCTCCCATTGCGATTGAAATCCAGGTACGCGTTCCAAACGCGATAAATCGATTTCCCACACAGAATGCACAGGGATACCTACTTGTTCATAACCGTTCACTATCCAAGGCTGATCTAAGCGCACCTTACGGATAGGCAAACCCAACGCCTTAGCCACTTTTCTAGGCGTTCGGTCATACACCTGCCCCAAAATACCGCGCGGAGCCTCTGAATTAAAGGGCTTCGCTGCCTCAACCGTCAAGGCATAGATTTTATCTAAGCCTAAATCAAGTGCGTATTGCATATTGGCCATTAAGAGCATCGGGGCCCAGTCTTGAATTTTAGTTTTCAACTCAGGAGCTGCGCTTCCATATAACGATTGCGCCAAACGGAATAACATCCGATCTTCACCAGCTACATGATTGATGCCGTTCAGTCCAAAGGTACCACTTGGAAATGACACAACCCACCATCTTGCCTTAGCCCCCGCCTGCGTGATTTGCTCATGAGTCGCTATCAAATCTGCATCACTATTGACGCGCAAAGCAAAACCCACTCGACCTGGATTCTGAGACCATTTATAGGCGCCACTTTCCACATCAAAACCTGTGTAAGGGTATTTTTCAAAGGTAGCTGGCAGTAACTGAATGCCCTCCACTGTCTGCTCAGTAGGATGAATTGTGGATTGATATGGGAGTTGACTCGCCAACTCTTGCAAGATCTCATCCCAAGTCATGTGTTCCCATCGAGTGTCTTGCCGGACAGTCACAAAAGGATAGACTGAATAATGACGTTCGTGACCGACTATCAAGGACAGCATCCACCCTATAAGTAAAGGTTGAACCCATTCTTCACGGTCAAAGGAGTTGATAAATGGGATCCACTTATATGCAGTCTCAAAACCCATTAGCCAAGTAAAAATATCTTCATCGACATAAATCAAGGCATCACGAATGCTTTCTGCGCCACGCACAGGCGACATCCAACCCTCTGTGCGGATTTTTTCAAAAAATGGCAGATGCTGGATAGATGGCGAAACAGACTCAATCGGTGAAGAGTCCCGCGCCCGCACTTGAGTCAGTAACTGGTGCAAGGAACGATACGCTACCTTGGGCAATTGAGCCCACTGAGGAAAACCATCCTCATCTAATTCATGAACGGTTTCATCTGCCTCAGCAAGCGCTGCAATGTCCTGTTCAAGCGATTGGTATTTTTCTGCACCCAACTCGATAAACCGATTCCGTAGACTTTCGTCATTGATCAAGGCATTGAGGGAGTCAATACTCACTTGATCAAGAGAGTGATCTTCAAGGGAAGAACGATATTGCGCAAACACCTCAGACCAATACCATCCATAGCGATTCAAAATAAATCCATCGAAAGCCTTGCCATCCATAGTCCCATCAAAATTGCTAACACGCCGCTCATGGCTAATCATGAAATCTCTAACATCCAAGAGAATCTGGAGCAGTTTTTCTTTTAAGGGTTTTTGAGTCTCAGGTAACGGTTCCAATACTGGTGCTGGCAACGCGATTTCCCGAGGGAATTCAAGCTGAATAACTGAATCTTCTGAAGCCTCAAAATCTTCAGCATCCCTTAAAATGACAGGCTCCCGATTCAACCAAGCATTCACAATCAGATGCGGCAAATTAAGCGCAACCACCAACAGAACGAAATGCACACTGCCACCCACAGCATCAAGTACACTGATACTCAATAAGGTCGTTAGCGAAATAAATACCTTGTCCACCGAATAAGGCACATCGTGCTTCTGGTGCCACACCCATGTTGCCCCTAACAGAACAGCCCAAGCCAACCAAGGATTCCCATGGAACAGCACACTCAATAGTGCTGCAAAGCCAGCGCCCAATACCATACCCAAGAACCAAGACTTTGAACCGACAATACGACCCGACTCCATCACCGTAGGTGCCAAAGCAAAACCCATAAATTGGGCTAGAGTTCTAGAACCCATAAACACTGAACTGTTTTGGGCGATCGCGACATAGTGTTCATAATACTCCGACCACACACCCCCTGTAAGGTCTGCTCTTGTGATCCCATTGATATGGTTTATCAATTGATTCCACGATTGAAAGGGATGAGGAATTCCATATTTTTCTTCTAAGGCTGATTGATAGCTGTTCAGCGCGTTGCTTGCTGCATCGACTGCAGGCTTTAATTGACTGTCTCTTGAGACTACCCATTTCCGTCCAGCCAATTCCAAATCTATCGAAAGTAATAAAACTTCAATCAGCTCGTCGACTATTGGCATATGGTCTGTAGTGTCCCGACGGGAATACTCCAGTAAATTATCCAAGGCTTCTGCTTCTGATACTTTAAAAGCTTCTGCTTGACCAGATGAAAGCTGAGCTAATTTTTCACGTTGACTCAAATAACGAGGGAGAATACTGTCATCTTTCAATCTTTGCTCAACCAAGTACTTAGGGTCTGAACTGGGGTTACGTGTCACAGATCCAAACAAAGAAGCTAAAGATACCCCCAATACAGATATCTTTAGATCCCCCTCTTTACGATGCTCTCGCATCACAACTTTATAGGGAGGCGGGGTGTGATTCACGTATTGCTCTCTCACCTGTGTTTTAGATTTCAGTGTAGGCGTTTCCCGAGGCACTTTAATTCTATTAAAATCACTCAAATACATATGGAGCGCATCACGCACCATGCGCACACGCACTTGGCTTGCCCCATTCAAATTATCCCCATGGAGACTCTTCACATAATCCACTAACCAGTTCTTTAAAGTCCCCCTGGCTTCATCCTCATCATCAATCAATTCTGAAAGAGCTACCATCAACCCCACCAACACCTGGTGAGGGTCCTCATAAAGATAATAGCGGTGAGCATTCTCTGTAGTGTTACGGTTGACGGATGTGAAGGTATGAAAAAATACAAAATCAAAAAATTGAAATAAAGATAGGGATTCTAGAGCCCTTGCTGTAATCAATCGACTATCCATACGCATAAGATCACGGTGAGTCACCATATCTCCACGATTTAAGTCAAAATCAGTCAACACCCAGCCTTCGTTTTCATGAACCGTGTTGAACGATTTGAAAAAATACGTCGCGAAAATTTGAATACGCTTAATGAATAGTCGAGACGCCTGTTCTCTGTTCAGACTCACCACACTCTCCAGACTAGGCATACTCAGCGTGACCTTTTGCCTATCCTGTTGGGTTTCCCAAAACCCATTTAGCCATTCACCGCGGTAAACCACCATATCCTGAGTGTTATTGCGCATCGGAAGTAGAGTAAGGTCGTTGACACGAACGACATAACGTGAATCCAAATCAGCCAGGATTCTCAGATGTCTATAGTCACGTTGCGTCGTAACCCTGGGGTTATCAAAAAGTAACTGGGTAGCAATCTCATTCTCGGTCGGTTCGGCATCTTGAGTGCTTAGCAGCCAAGTCTCTTCTTCACCACTGTACACATTCAGCGCGCGAAAGATCAGCTGATACGCCCCGCCATTCTCATAGAAAACGGTGATATCCTGCTGATCTTTCTTTGCTGCTTCAATTAATGGGGTTTGATAAGATCCTTCTTGTATCGCTTGTTGCAAAGCCCTCATAATTTCTGATCTGGTAAAAGCTTGAGAAGGCCGATAAATAGAGGTTTCCTCTTCATCGACACTCCAATCAAATTGCACTGAAACCTCGTCAACTTGCTCCTCCTGCCTAGGCCTTAGCACGCCTAAATCCCATCCCATATAAGAAGCAATCCAGTTATGCAGGGTGTGTAAAAACAAAGCCACCATCACACTGACTGATGGTCCAATCGCAGGAAATAAGAAAACACTACGCCAAAGTGCTGACTTAAGG
>JAJDCC010000095.1 GCA_029261015.1 Candidatus Omnitrophota bacterium
GGATGATCCTTTAAAGCATTCTGCGTCAGCGCCGACAAAGGCACCTTCATGAGTTGATAATCTTTTAGGGTATTGTCGTTTAGCGGATTTGTCTGCCAACTCGCTTTCTTCAGGTTAGGTTCATCAAAAACATCTTCATTAACAATGACCAACCCGCCCTTTTTCACCTTATCCAAATTCACTTTAAGCGCTGCTGGGTTCATAGCCACAAGCACATCGGCGATGTCACCCGGTGTCATGATAAGGGTATCGGCAAACTGAATCTGAAAACTACTCACACCTGGCAAAGTACCGGCTGGAGCGCGAATCTCGGCTGGATAATCGGGAAAAGTGGAAAAGTCATTTCCCATATCCGCTGCGGTGTCAGTAAATTGTAAACCTGTAAGCTGCATACCATCTCCGGAATCTCCGGCAAAACGAATGGTTATGGCATGTTGGGTGGATTTTTCTTTATTGGAGGCCATGAATGTGTGTGGTTGTGTGAATCTCTACCCACCTTCAGCAGTTTCACTCACCTGCCCGGGTTTGGGAGGGAGATTATAGACTACTTCGGGGTAGAAGGCTGCAAGGAAACGAATAACCGAACGAACCGATAGAATGCCTACCAGTTCTTGTTGTTTATCTACAAGAGGGATATGGTCGAAATACTGTGTCCCCATTAGATCAATGGCGGTTCCCACCGTGTCTTCAGGGGTCAACACCTTGATATCTTTAGTCATCACTTCACTGACGGCATGATCCCAGTCTACGGTTTTGCCCAATATACGTTGGACCAAGTCAGTTTCCGTGCAAATACCTTTTATCTGTCCGCCATCAGCAATCACAATATAGCTAGAGCGCTCTTGCTGCATCAATTCGACGGCTTGCCGAATCGTTGTATCCGAGGAGGTTTTCACCAATCGCGGATTGATAATCTGACAGATCTGCTTCTCTCTGAGAAGCTTATCGACGCCCAAATCTTTCATAAATGAACCTTCTATACCGTACTACTTTGTAAGGCCTCATATTGTACGCCTAACCTTATCAAGAGTCTACTGAGATTGCGCGAATTCAATCAGTAAATAACTTTTAAAAGGTCCACTGGACAGACGTATACACAAAATCAATATCTTTACTAGAACCCGACTCGCTAATGAAGTCTTGCGGGAAAAAATGGCTGTAGCCTGCCAAGAGCATTGTGTTGGTATTCAGTGCATGCTTCACCAAAACATCAAGCTCCATGCCAATGTCCTGTGAAGAACCTGCAGCACCTGCCCTCACAACACCGCCTCCTGCGTTGTACAAAGAGTCATCCTGCGAAGCTCGCCAAAAGTAATGCCCCGTAACGATAGCCGTGGTCTTCTTTTCAGGTTTAAACGAGACACCACCACTCAAATCCATGACGTTTTGACGCCCAACCACGTCTATCCACCCTAAATAGGCATGACCTAATGGGAACAGCTGATTGAATGTTTCTACATCCCCACCTAAGGCATCGTCGCCACTGGCATAATCAAACCCCACGAATACTCGCGGTTTGAAATCTGCCTCGGTGAATTGATAACCTAACTGAGAAGCAACCATGAAAGCATGGATATCGCCTGGTCCTACATCTCCAAATTGATAGGCCGTTTCAAGATCATAGTCCACAGGAGCCTCAGCTAATTTACCCCAAACACGCGCACCTACTGTATATCGATCTTCTTCGCCAGTTGTTCCATTAAATGTGACTGCTTCATTATTAAGCCCTAGGAAATACGCATCTAAAGAAGCCGCATCACACAGTTTCCCAGAACCATATAAACCATAAAACGTTTTGTCATCATCTACGTGATTGAAATCATATTTTAAAATACTGGTAGGCAATGTATAAAAGGCTGAAACCGTCCAATCATCTACGGTAACCTGCCCTAAAACACCATCAAACGTGCGACGCGTATTGGACCAATCTAAAGGACTGATCAAACGCTGTTTTCCAAAAGCCATCTCTTGCCGACCAAAACGCAAAAAACCCTTGAAATCATCGCCAGGTAAGTTCAAATCAATAAAAGCATTTTGCACATCAAGCTCATCGACATCTAAAGTGCGTGCACCACCAGGAAGATCACGTTCTGAACTGAATGCCGCTTTGCCTTCTGCAAAAATGCGAAAATACTCAGACACATGCAGATCACCATGTAAACGTAACCGCGTGAGAAAATAAGTATCATCATTCGCTTCGCCAAAACCAAAATTTGAGAAGGATTCAAAACGTTCGCGAGCTTGTCCTCCTAAACTGAACCATACTTGGCCATCGTCATCCAACGGGATGTATTTAAAAGCATCCAATGGTTTATGTTCTTCTTCCGGGATAGCTTTAAGGGCTGACCAGTCTTCGTTGAACCGTAATACATTTAACTTTGGGCGCTCAGCTGACTCTGCCGAAACAACCCCTCCGAACACAACACCCACACACAAAAATAGGCTGACCAGCAAAAACTGCAGTGACCTATGCCTCAACATAACCTAACTCCTTTAAGCTATCGTATTAATTGCGTTCGCTAAAAACGAATATACAACTGGTCGTCTTCAACTTTGATGGCGTATGTTGCTATATGCCCTTCACCACCTGCAATCACATCCCCTGAGTTCAAATCAATCTTCCAATTGTGTAAGGGACAAAAAACGGCTTCGCCAGAAACAATGCCATCTTCCAAAGGTCCTTGTTTATGCGGACAGTTGCTTTCAACAGCAAGAAACTTATCCCCCAGATTAAATACTGCGGCTTCTTTGTCGCCAAAACACACGCGCCGCCCCTCTCTTAGGGGAATAGAGTCTCTCGTTCCAATGAGTCTCCACGTTGCTTCACTTTCATTTGTCATGTATCAAATCCACCCCATTTTTCCGCCATCACTAGACTGGAAAGTTATTTAATAAAGCGGCTCCATCCTTGGGCAACACAAACTCATCAAACTGCATAGAGGTTGCAGGCCTCTTAGCCTCAACCACCCAAGGATCTACCGTGTTCGCCTTGGATTTTTCCAAGCGATTCAGGATAGCGTCTTGAATCTCTTTGTTCGCCAAAATAGTTTCACGACGCACTTTTTCTAATCCTAATCGCTCAACAAAATCATAAGTACGCTCACCGTACTTCCCATTTTCTCTATAATATTGGAAAAATAACTTTGCCGCTTCAAAAGCTTCTTCAGTGGTGGATACCGTCACTAAAATGTCAGCAGCGCGCACAACTTTACCTGCAGCACCTCCAATCACCACCTGCCAGCCCCCCTCAATGCCAATCAGCCCAATATCTTTTACTGTAGCTTCAGCACAGTTTCGAGGACAGCCCACAACACCCATTTTCAACTTACCTGGGGTGTACAAACCCTCCAGTTCTTTTTCAAGGTCAACACCCACCTGCATAGAGTTTTGCGTACCATAGCGGCAAAACTCCGCCCCGACACACGACTTCACCATACGCACAGCTTTGGTGTAGGCATGACCACAAGGCATGCCCAATTCATCCCAGATTTTGGGTAAGTCTGCTTTCTTAACCCCCAATAAATCCAGACGCTGACTTCCTGTTACCTTAACCAGTTTCACTTTGTACTTATCGGCAACATCAGCAATCTTACGCAACTCATTCGGATTGGTGAGGCCTCCCCGCATTCTTGGAATGACAGAAAAGGTCCCATCCTTCTGGATGTTGGCATGCACACGGTCATTGATAAACCGAGCTGAACGGTCTTCAGTATGCTCTCCGCACCAAACTTCGTCTATGACATAACTCAGTGCTGGTTTGCATACCTGGCAGCCAACCCCATTCCCATAAACATCCAAAATCTCTTGCACGGACTTCAGTTTCTGTGTCTGCACAATATTGCGCAGCTTCTCCTGAGGGAAAGGCACACATTCACAGAGCACATCGGCGACTTCTTCAAGCTCACCACCATTAACCGCGCGCATAATGTCTTCAACCGTGCCTGCACAAGTACCACAGCCCGTTGAGGCTTTGGTGCATTTTTTGACACCGGCCAAGCTCTTCAAATTATTCTCTTTAACAGCACACACGATCTGACCTTTAGTCACACCAATACACCCACAGATGGTCTCATCATCAGGAAGGGACATCACATCTTCAGGAGACCCTGCTACTGCCGGAGGGGTTTCAAAAAGCAAATTCTGGCGTTTATCCCCCAAGCGCTCTTCATCACGAATCAGTTTTAAAAATCGCCCCGAGTCGCGCGAATCGCCAATTAAAATCGAACCTATTAATCGGTTGTTGTGCACAACCAGTTTCTTGTAGACACCAAAAGCATGGTCTTCATACGCGACAACCTCCATGCTGGGATCTTCGGCCAAAAAATCACCTGCTGAAAACAATTCAATCCCCATAACTTTGAGCTTAGTGGCTAAAGTGGTCCCCTCATAGGTCAATTCTTTGAGCCCCACAATCGTAGACGCCAACACTTTACCCTGTTCATAAAGGGGGGCCACCAAACCATAGACCATCCCACGATGCTCAACACATTCGCCTACGGCAAAAATATCGGGGTCACTGGTTTCCATGTGGTCATTCACTTCAATACCACGGTTTACTTTGAGCCCTGCCTTTTTGGCTAATTCAATATTAGGCTTAATGCCACAAGCCACAACAACCATATTGGCTTCAACAATGCTTCCGTCTTTAAATTGCACAGACTCGATCCTGTCTTTCCCCATAATCCGCGTTGTGCTTTTTTGCAACAGCACCTCAATGCCCATTTTTTCAATTTCACGCTTCAAAAATAGGCCACCGATTTCATCGAGCTGTCGTTCCATCAAACGATTACCCAAGTGAACAACCGTCACTTGCATGTTGTTTTTAATCAAACCATAGGCAGCTTCTAAACCTAGTAGGCCACCACCAATCACAACAGCTCTCCCGGGGGCTTCCTCACAGTGACTCGTCATCGCATTAACATCATTGATGTTTCGAAATGCGAACACCCCTTTCTTTTTAACCCCTTCAATGGGCGGGATAAAAGGATCACTGCCCGTAGCGATCAGCAATTTATCGTAATGAAAAATATCTCCTTTTTCTGTAACGACTTGATGCAAAGGCGCATTAATATCTACAGCCTTAGCACCTAAATGCAAATCAATCCCATTCGCGTCATACCATTCTTTGGTATTGATGTAGATGTCATCTACCAGCTTCTCCCCCTGGAGCACACTGGACAGCAGAATGCGATTGTAGTTGTAGTAAGGCTCTTCACTGAGCACTGTGATATCAAAATGAGGGCCCTGCTGCAGGATCGCATCCACACAAGCCATCCCTGCCATTCCATTTCCAATCACTAATAATTTTTTGCGTTCCATCCGTTTTCTCCTGAGAACTTAAGGTCGCTACGCTGCCACCAAAACATCTTCTTTAACAAAAGCTTTATCTTCAGCTAAGGACCGATCCCATTCATCCTGAACTTCTAATTCATCCACTTCCGAAAACCGCACAGCCAGAGCCAATACAGCTGATACTGTCACCAAAGCGCCTAAGACTAAAAAGGCTTGCGGCCATTCCATTCCACCCTTGAAAAGAAATCCAGCAGCTACAGCACCTGCATTACCTCCAGCTCCGACTATGCCAGCCACAGCCCCAAGCGCCTTCTTGTTAATGAAAGGCACAACGGAATAAGTAGCCCCTTCAGACATCTGTACAAAAAGACTAAAAACCAACAAAACACCAATAGCTAAAGGCAAGCTAGACATGCGAGAGAAAGCCATCAACGCAATGCCTTCGCAGAATAAAGCGACCATCAACCACCGCACACGACCTTTGAGTCCCCCGAGTTTTGCAAACCGATCGCTGAACACCCCGCCTAAGGTACGAGCAAAAATATTCATCAAACCAAATAATGCCGCCATAAGGCCTGCTGTCTTAAGACCTAAACTGAAGTAATCTGCAAAATAAAGCGCAGCGACATTGTTTATCGTTAATTCAATTCCAAAACAGGCCGCATAAATAAAGAACAATGCCCACACCCTACTGTCCTTGCAGACTTCAAGAAAAGCTCCACTAGAGCGAGATTTATCAGGCATGCGATTCATGGCACGCAAATCTTTAAAGTTTCCTTCTGGAGTGTCTTTGGTGAGTTTGAAGTAAGCAATTGCCGTAAGCACCATAGCAATTCCAGGCACGATCATCGCAATGCGCCAGCCCAAAGCTTCGTTGGCACCAAATGCAACGATAGCTGCAAAGATTAAGGGCATTCCAATTTGAGTTACCCCGCCTCCTAAATTCCCCCAACCTGCTGTGGTAGCATTGGCCGTCCCCACGACATTAGGAGCAAACATCATCGATGTGTGATATTGCGTGATCACAAAAGAAGCGCCAATCACACCAATAGCCAGTCGAAAGAGCAAAAAGCTTTCATAACTGTTAGCAAGACCGATACACATCACCGGTACAGAACCAAAAATCAAAAGTCCGGTGTAAGCTAACCGCGGACCAATTCGATCACACAACCAACCAATAAAAAGCCGCGCCAAAATCGTAATCGCCACAGAAGCAATAATGGTGTTGCCTACCTGAGCTTTTGTTAGCATCAGTTCATCTCGTACAACAGCCATCAAAGGCGCGATTCCAAACCAACCAAAGAAACACAGAAAGAAGGCAAACCATGTCATATGAAAAGTACGCATTTGCAACGTACTTAAACTGAACAAATTGATTTTTGTTGCTTTGTTTTTAATGTCCATTTAATCCTCCACCTCATAATGCAAAAAGACGTCCCCTTAAACTGAGAACGTCTTTGTTCTTGCCTAATTTTGCATAAATCTGCAAATACGGACGACTACGTCCGTGCACACTCGGTCCAAACCTTCGTGGTTGAAAGACTCTAGTGCTTTATTTCATAAGCCAGTAAAACAGCATCGGCAATTTCACGAAGCGTCTTACGGCGATCCATACTTTGTTTCTGCAAAATCTGAAAGGCTTTTGATTCGGGCATTTTAAGCTCTTCCATTAAAATCCCTTTAGCCTTTTCAATAATTTTTCGATCTTCTAAAGTTTGCTTGAGTTTTGCTGATCGCTCAATCAGGCGCGTATGCTCAATGGCTACTGCTGCCTGATTGGCTAAAGTCGATAACAGCTGAATTTCCTCATTCGAAAATTGTTTCTGCTTTGTCGTGTACATATTGATGACACCCACAATTTCATCTTTAATCATCATGGGTACTGACAATAACGATTTCAATCCGCTTTCCTTAGCAATCTCCGGGTATTGATAAGTTTTCTCTTGAGTGACATCCAAAACAGTGATGGGTTTTTTATTCTGTACCACACGACCGCTCACGCTTTCACCAACTTTAATAGGTGGTTTATTTCGATAATCCTCGCTAAGTGCTTGCGTAGCCTGGATCACGAGTTGCTTCTTTGATGCATCCAATAACATGAGCGAACAGACTTTAGACCCCATCACCTCAGCAGACACGGTCACAATGAGTTGCAAAATTTCATCCAAATAAGCCTCTGATGCCACCGCATTGCTCACCTTGGCCAGCGTTTCTAATTTCTTCTGCTGCTCTGCAATGACCTGATAAAGTTGGGCATTAAGGATCGCACCCCCAACCATTCGCCCGACTGCTTCTACTAATCCTACTGTTTTTTGACTATACATCATTGGCGATCGATGCTGAACATTGATGATGCCAACAAAGGTATCTCCAGACCAAATGGGTACAGACAAGAAAGCTTCAAACTGATCTTCCGGAAGTTGTGGGAAAGCCCTAAAACGTTTATCCGCATAGGCCTGTTCACACAAAACAACAGGGGTGCGCTCTTTAGCAACCCATCCTGTTAACCCTTCCCCTTCTGATAACACAATCACTTCATCCTCATGTGAAGGGTTTGAGGCTACCAGAGAAAGCGTTTTTGAATCTTCATCATATAAGTAGATCAAACACGCATCTGCTTCCGTTACCTGCACAATCAAATTCAAAATCTGATCCAAAACCACCGACATCTCTAAACTGCTCGACACGGTTTCAATAATACGGTGCAACACACGGACATCCCGCGTGCGCTCACTTAAAGCTGCTTGTAATGTTTCTAATGAGACTGTTTCTGACATTGTGGCTTCCATGGCTAATATCCCGTTGGCCGTTGATAATGACTTGTTATAAATAAACCCGATTTCGATTACGGACAGATTACGGAAGCATTAAGTTAGGGTAAAAAGACCATTTACCTTACTTAAACCTAACTTGACCCCATTAAGGGTTTTGGCTAGCTTAGCGGTAGGAGGCATCTATGAAAAAACTGAAAATTCTGTTCTTATGCACAGGAAATTCCTGCCGCAGCCAGATGGCTGAAGGCTGGGCCAAGCACCTCAAATCAGACCAGATTGAAGCCTACTCGGCTGGTATCGAAACCCACGGACTCAACCCCCATGCGGTCAAAGTCATGGCTGAAGCCGGTATAGACATTTCCACCCACGTCTCTGAAAACATCAAAGATCTACTCCATATCCCTTTTGACACCGTGATTACCGTCTGCGGGCACGCGCATGAAACCTGCCCTATTTTTCCCAAACAAGCAAAAGTCGTGCATGTGGGCTTTGACGATCCTCCCAAACTAGCTGAACAAGTCTCCAACCCCGAAGACAAACTCAATTGCTACCGTAAGGTACGCGACCAAATTCGTGCTTATATCGAAACCCTACCCGGCTCGATTTCTACATGAAACCATTAGTACAAAAATGCGCTGCTGAATGCTTAGGCGTTTTCATTCTGGTGTTTTTTGGATGCGGAAGCATTATGGTGATCGAGCGCTTTCCCCAATCCCTTTCTCCGACAATAGTCCCTATTATTTTTGGCACAGTCATCACCGTACTTGTTTATGCTTTAGGCCATGTATCAGGAGCTCATCTCAATCCCGCTGTCACGCTTGCTTTTGCTTGTGCCAAACACTTTCCTAGAAAAGAGATACACGCGCTGAAGGCACCATGGCAGGCATTGCGATTGGTCTCACAGTAATGTTAGATGCTTATATCGGAGGACCGTTGACCGGTGCGTCAATGAACCCTGCAAGGTCTTTAGCACCATTACTTTTTGAAAACCGAATGGATGTGTTTTGGCTTTACTGTGTGGGGCCTATGGCAGGAGCTTTAGCCGGTGCGTTTACCTACAAAGGGTTGCGTTGTGACACCGAAGATCCAACAACGGTAAAAGGTTGCTGCTAAACCTTTGCCCTCGTTAAATGCCTCACCACACCGACTCCCAATGTCACTACAGTCAGCGGGAGCACAAACACCCACATCATTTTGCTATACATGGGCAGCAAGGTATGGCCCTGAGAATTTAGAAATAAATACACCACATAAGCCACGTAATAAGCTATGAACAAAAACCCTTCCCAGCGCGAAATCTCATGACCTGAAAAGAAAATAGGCAAACAGGCAACCGCCACTGCACACATCACGGGAAAGTCAAAACTCAAAGCCGAAGCGGACACACCTATAGGCACAGGTGCCAAAAGAGCGGATAAACCAATCACCCACACGATGTTGAAAATATTACTCCCGACAATATTACCTACCGCAATATCGCGCTCACCACGCAACGAAGCAGCCACCGAAGTCGCCAGCTCTGGCAATGACGTGCCCACAGCAACGATCGTCAACCCAATGATCAGTTCACTCACACCCCAGGCCCGAGCCACTGTTGTTGCTGCAATCACCAATAACCTAGCCCCGACAATCAACAAAACCACCCCCAGAACCATCTGAAAGGAAATCTTAGGCCACGAACTCAAAGCCGCTGTGTCAGGAACTGCACCTACTTGCCTTTCTCGCTGGGCAGCTTGGTAGGTCATATATAAGTAAATCGCACTCGTTACCAGCAAAACGCCCCCATCGAACCGCGATAAAGACTGATCTGCCGACAGAAAATAAAACAGGAAGGAAACCCCTACCATAATGGGCACATCATGCCAGATCAAGCGTCGATCCACGACTAAAGAGCGAATAGCCGCACAAATGCCTAGTACAACTAAGACATTAAGGATGTTACTGCCCAATACATTGCCCACTGCCACATCGGCCTGTCCCATCCAAGCCGCCCCCAAACTGACTGCTAACTCAGGGGAACTGGTTGCTAATGAAGCAAAAATAAGCCCCACCGTTAAGCTAGACACCCCCAGCCTAAGACCAGCATGAGAAATCCCCCTAACAATCAGGTCTCCACCAAAAGTCAAAAGCAAAAAACCAATCAGAATAAAAGCCATCGTTATCATCCGCCCATAATAACAATGTTTAAGCCTTTATGAGTCAGAAAATTTAACGTGTCTGAAACACACTA
>JAJDCC010000096.1 GCA_029261015.1 Candidatus Omnitrophota bacterium
CAGCACTTAACCCTGTAGTTGCTTCTGCTTTATTCAATGAGTAATGGGCGACATGCTTTTTGTATGCGTCAAAGTCATTAGTGTGCTTTTCAATATAATCGGTGTCTAGCCATTCGCGTTCAATAAACAGATGAGCTAATGTGTAGAACAGGGCTTGGTCTGATTTTGGTTTGAGTGCATAGTGATGGGTGGCGGCCATTGCCGTTTCGGTTTTGCGTGGGTCCAATACAATCAGTTTGGGGTTGTGTGGATTCATCAGTACACGCTCCCACATAATCGGGTGCGCGATGCATGGATTGGCGCCGATGAAGACCAGGACATCAGACTCTTCAAAGTCTTTGTAAGAGTAGGGAGGGGCATCAAACCCAAAAGCCTGTTTATAAGCCACAACGGCTGTGGCCATGCACTGTCGGGTGTTGCCATCGCCATGCACTATGCCCATACCAAATTTGGCTAAAGCACCCAAAAGCGCCATTTCCTCGGTAGGGATTTGCCCGGTACTTAAGAAAGCTACGCTTTCTTTGCCATGTTCAGCTTGAATCGCTTTAAACTTATCGGCAAATAAAGTGAGTGCAGTGTCCCAATCGGTCGGTTCGAGTTTGCCGTGTTTATTTTTGATGTAGGGTGTCGTGGCACGATCGGGCGCACTTAAAGGCGTTAAGGCTTCCCACCCTTTTGGACAGGCTTTATCTAAATTGACGGGATACTTACCATTTGCGGTTAAGTTAACCGGTTTACCGTCTTTGATATGCACATCTAATCCACAGCCTGTGGAACAATAACCACATACAATGCGTTCCAGTCGATCAGGCAAACGGTTTTTAGGGAGTTTGCCTAATGCCAAATTCCCATGCGCCAATTCTAATTCACGAGTGTACTTGCCATCTTTAGTGTGAAAGATGTTTTTGATTTTATCCCACATGTGAACCACTCCCAGGCATCCTTAAAGGAACAACGGCCTTAAAAAACAGATACCGCTCTGCAAGCTCACCAAGTAAGTTCGTGATAAAAATGAGTGTCGCTATACTGGCAGTTAAGACCAATGTGGGCGTATGCTCTATGCGTAACATCACTAAAGGCAATAAAAGTCCGCCAAAAGCCCCGCAGGAGAAACGCAAAATAGTGAAATTGCGCAAAGGGCCGGTCATTAAAATGGCTGTGCGGGCTAAGAAGTCATCCCCCTTAGGGAGAAGGTGTTTTAGGACAGAGGCTTCAAGCAGTAACTTCAAACTAGAAGCCATCACAATGACTTGAGCAAAATGATGCCCAATGTTGTTGCTGATATAAGCATCCAATTTGTCGGGGAATAACACACACAGAAAACTTGACGTTAAGAGCATAGCTGATGCGCCAAGAATGATGCTGGTGAAATAGAATTTGAATGTGGTAGTCGAATCATCCCAGAAAGGCCGCTTGGTGTCGCGGTAAACCATGACAGAGCAATAAATGCCCAGCAAGCCCACCCCGATCACCGAAAGCCCCACGACTTGTAAGGTGTTTTGTCCAGGGACGATATGTGCGACAAGCGTTTCTAAAGGTTTCCACCAAGCGCAGGCTGCATAAACAATCGCTAATTTTGCAAACAAACCAAACACAAGGATTTCACGACTGAGCCAAGAAGTGCGAATGCCTAAGATGGCTCGAAAAGCTAAGTGCGGTCGGCCTAAATGGAAGAGACTCGATGCTAAAGCGAACAAGCCCACACCGAGTGCAAAGACAGTGTGAAAAGCATAGAAAGCATGCGCCAAATTCAGGTTCAATAAATTCTTGAATGAAAATTCAGCCATAAACACACCAACAGACAGCTGTGTCAGCACTAACATGACGACCAAGGGAAGGTGCGAGTGCTCGGGTTGGACATCGTAGTGATCGACCGATTCCATCTGTTTGGGGAATTTGCGCTGAGTCAGGTATTTTGTCGTGGGATAAGTGTAGTCTGATGAAGGGGCATCAGGCACATTCACATAATCTTGTGAATTCTTCAGGACATCCTGTGTGTCGACTAAAGTGATTTTGATGGCTTCATTAGGACAGGATCGCACACATGCAGGCGCTTCTCCTACATTCAATCGACTGATGCACATGTCGCATTTATGGACGATGCCACGTGAAGGGCTGTACTTCGGCACATTGTAGGGACACTTCAAAATGCAGTACTGACATCCAAAACATTGGTCATCTAAGTGTTTCACAATGCCAGTGACTGGGTCTTTTTCATAAGCCAGTGTGGGGCAACCATTCAAACAGCCAGGGTCGGCGCAATGGTGACAGGCTGATGTGATGTGTTGAATCGCCGGATCTTCGGTGGTCCCTCCTTGCACAAACCCTACAGTACGCCAGGTTTCGTCTTCATCTAAACCATTTTCGGCATGGCATGCGGTGACGCAGCCTTTACAGCCGGTACAGGCGTCTAGATCGACTTCAAAAGCATATTGCTGATTAGGGCCAGGGCCCTCTTTAGGAATGAGTTGTTGGTACTTTATTTGGCCAGCAGCAAAGTCCTCGGCATCGTGTTTGCGAGAAAAACGATCCACCGCAGGCATGTCCGCCTGTTTCTTCAGATAAGTGTCAATTGGGCTGTCCATGGAAACAAGTATAACCTGAGTCAGATTACAGGTGTGTTAACCGGGAGTAAAATCGGGAAGAAAAGTGGCAGCATCCATGGGGAAGACGCTGCCACTCTAGGGGTCAGATGAGTTGCTCCTCCAACACCCTGTTTCTGAGGATCGAAGTGGCTTGGACCATGTTCTTCAGCGCGGTTGTGACTTCGTCCCATTGGCGCGTTTTCAGGCCGCAATCTGGATTGACCCACAAATGCTCATCCTGAATAAAACCCCGCAGGGCTTCTATGGTATTTGCAATCGATGCAGCATCCGGAATGTTGGGACTGTGAATGTCAAATACGCCTGGGCCAATTCCATTGGGGTACCGAAAGTCTTTAAACGCCGATAGCAGCTCCAGTTCAGAGCGAGCATTTTCAATCGTGATCACATCGGCATCCAGCGCAGCGATGACTTCGATGATGTCATTGAATTCGGAGTAGCACATGTGTGTGTGGATTTGTGTGCTGTCCTTGACTCCTGATGTGGCCAACTTGAAAGCTTGCACAGCCCAATCCGTGTAGGTTTTCCAATCCTTTTTACGCAAAGGCAGTCCCTCACGAAGAGCGGGTTCATCTACTTGAATGATGCCAATTTTTGCTTTTTCTAAATCGGCCACTTCATCACGCAAAGCCAGGGCAATTTGTTTTGCAGTATCTTGTCGAGGCTGATCATTACGGACAAACGACCACTGCAAAATAGTGACAGGCCCCGTTAGCATGCCTTTAACTGGCTTGGGGGTGAGGGACTGGGCGTAACGAATCCAGTTAACCGTCATGGGCTCTTTGCGCGAGATATCCCCGTAAATAATGGGAGGTTTAACACAGCGACTGCCGTATGACTGTACCCAGCCATTGTGAGTGAAAGCAAAACCTTCCAAGTGTTCACCAAAATATTCCACCATGTCATTACGCTCTGCTTCGCCATGCACCAAAACATCCAAATCGAGTTCTTCTTGGGTACGGATGCATTGTTGTATGTGTTTGCGCATTGTGGACTCATATTCAGCGATTGAAAGTGTTTTTTTGCGTAAGGCAGCACGGGTTTTACGGATTTCCTGAGTTTGAGGAAAAGAGCCAATGGTCGTTGTAGGAAATAACGGGAGATTGAGTTTTTTCTGCTGGCACGCATAGCGCGTATCAAAGTGACTGATGCGCCGTGTCTCTTTAGGCGTGATGCTCAACAACCTTTCTTGAACTTGGTGGTTGTGTATCCGCTGAGATTTTCTACGGGAAGTGATGGCACGGGTGTTGGCGTTGAGTGCTTGTGCGACAGCGCTTTGTGTTTTATTTAATGCCGTGCTGAGGGTGTTAAGCTCTTGTAGTTTTTCTTCAGCGAAAGCCAACCAGCTTTTTAATTCTGTGTCCAAATACACCTCGTAGTTGAGGCTGACAGGGACATGCAAGAGCGAGCAAGAGGGGGCTAGCCACAGACGGTCACCTAAAGTTTGGTACACGGGTTTTAACCATTTTAGGTAGGCTTTGAGTGGGGTACGCCAAATGTTGCGTCCATCTATGATTCCAAGCGATAGGATTTTATCTTTTGGCCAAGCATCGACAAGTTCAGGAAGATGATAATCGCCCCGCACGATATCCAAATGAATACCGGCTACAGGTAAGAGGGTGAGCCAGTTTTGGTAGTTTTCGGTGCTGCCAAAATAGATGGCCAATAATGTTTTAAGGTTTGGGGTATGTAATGCCGTATAGGTTTCACGAAATGCGTTTTGCCAGGTTTCAGGCAAATCTAAAGCGAGGATGGGTTCGTCAATCTGCACCCAGTCAATGTTGTGCTGTGTAAGTTGAGTGAGTAGATCTTGGTATAAAGGAATCAGCTCAGACAATAATGCTAAGGGATCGAAATGAGCTGATTTTGCTTTGCCTAACCACAGATAGGAGAGCGGTCCCAGAATGACGGGTTTAGCGTTGATGCCTAAGGCTTGTGCCTCTTCAACTTCATTAAGCAGTTTTTGTGGATTGAGTTTCCACGCTGTTTTAGGATGCAATTCAGGCACAATGTAATGGTAGTTGGTGTCGAACCATTTAGTCATTTCACTGGCCCGGATGCTGGTTTGGGCGTCTTCATATCCACGTGCGACACCGAAATACTGCTGCAACTCGCTTAAGTCTGTACGTGCTGCAAATCGCTGAGGGACATTCCCAAGCAAAAAACTGGTATCTAAAACGTGGTCATACAAAGAAAAATCTCCGACCGGAATGACATCAACCCCAGCCTTTTGTTGAAGCAGCCAATGCTGTTTGCGTAATTGTGCTGCTTTTTGGTGCAGCTCGTTTTCGCTTAACGAGTCAGTCCAAAAAGACTCTACTGCAGATTTGAGTTCGCGTTGTGCCCCGATACGCGGGAAGCCAAGATTATGCACAGTACTCATTGTGATTACCTCCTTGTTGACAAGAAGACTACCTGAAATGTATCATTTAAAAAATTGATCTATTTTCATATAATTATGAGGAATATTCATGATAGAGCGTGTGCACTTAACCATTCTGCAGCAATTCGAAAAACAGGGAACACTCACAAAAGCGGCTGAGGCTTTAAATCTCACACAATCTGCGTTGTCTCATGCGATACATAATCTGGAAGTATTGAGCGGAGTAAAGCTTTGGGATAAGGAAGGGCGTAACATTCGATTGACTCAGGCCGGGCAGTATTTATTGGAGATGAGTCATCAGATTTTAC
>JAJDCC010000097.1 GCA_029261015.1 Candidatus Omnitrophota bacterium
CACTGGATTGGATAGGGCTATATAAAGTCCTTTCCCGCTCAATATATGCCTCGTATTGAGCCTGAATAGCATATGGAACTTGTCCTTGAAATTGATTGCTAGCAGCATGAGCATAGCTAACACTTGCTGTAATGACATTAATTTCTTCAAACAGAGCTTCTGCCAGTTGGGGTTGAGAACCTAAACCATTCCTGATTTGATTCAGTTGTGGAATCACATTGGCTGCAGCAATACCTAACTGAGACAAAGGCTTGATATTTGTAGCCACTCTATTGACATAGTATTGATCAAAAATCATTTCTGCCGTTAACTGCTCAGCACCTTGCGTCGCTACAAGATTTCTCATAACATCAAGCAGTTCATTCGTGTCAATACCATCTTTAAACAAACGCATACTAAGCGAAGAAACACCATCTATTAGCACATTGTTCACATCAGCATCTTCTGCTTTTAATTTATCTCGCATACTGGCAAAAATACTGGTGATAGCACTTCGACTTGCAATGTCATTTGTCTTTAGAGCTTCGACGTCTAACCGAAGCTGATGGGATAAAGCTTGAGCTTGCAAGGTATCTGCAATCGTCAATAGGTAAGCTGAAATTTCTGGCTGGTCTTCAAATTGATTGATAATCTTAGCGCGCACATCTCCATAACGAGCAATGAATTGATCTAATGCTTTCGCATCTTGGGCCAATGCATCCACATCATCAATCAATCGCTGTGGCACACGTCGAGAATACCCATCCAAACCTAAGACAATCGGGCCATTACCTAATACTGCCTCAACAACAACAGCTAGCTGATGTGAAGCTCCCACAAGTTGTGCCCCTTCATGCCCTAAAATATCAATAATGTCATCGAGGCTAGCACCTTCTGGCAAAACTAAAGTGGCTTGCCCATTTAGCGTGAATGCACGCGCTTCACGGTCTGTAGATTTTGTTCGCAATAACGCACCACGTACCAACTGCACATTTAATTCGGAGCTTCCAAGCGCTGCAACTATTTCTGAAATGATTTCTAGTATGGATTGAGGTAAAGAAAAACCTGCGTCTAGCTCGCTATTAACCCTTGAGTCCATCGTTTGAATGGCTAACTCTTCTTCGGCAATTGTTAAATCTTGCGCACCAGCTTGCAGTGCCGCTTGTGCCAATTCTCCAAGTTCAGAATCATTGAATTCAGGCTCTGTAATTCGATGTGCACCGCCGTCTGATTCATCAGTAGAAGAATCATCACCCGTCGTATCCGTCTCACCCACAAACTTGTCTTGGCTGAGCGTTTCTCCTAACCATCTTGCACTTTCATCGCCCATTGTGGCTGCAATATCTTGCATAAAGACCCAAGCTTCTTCTGGTGAAAGGACCCGATCTCCATTCGTCAATTTGAAAAATACATTAGGGTTGGATGCAAATGTTTGTATAGCTATCACAGCGGCAATGTTTTCACTGCCCGCTTGAGCAAATCGGTTGATATCGAGTGTGAATATGGCCGGCGCATCCAAATTCTTAAGGCGCTCATGAGTACGTCCAATGGCTGTTTGGTCCTGAAATGTTTGAGCTAAAGCAAATACTGCCGGATTCATGCCAGCAGGACGCATAGCTCTCACAGCAAATGCGCTCGCATCTGGCATTCCTAACGGAAAGATATAGGCAACCGCCAGTGCTACATTCAACCCTCGAGATGTCATCCATTGAGTCCAATTCATCATGCTCTCCTATTCACTCACCGGTAGCAGTAACTCATCAAAGCGAGCCTGCGAAACCCCTTGTTTGTATTTTAAAATTTTGTGGTACTGTTCATCATTAGTCTCTCCCACATTCGGAGACACCACTAAAAGTTGTGTGTTATGCGCATTAAACAATTCAGCTAGACCCTGCGTGTGAAAACCACCCATCACCATGGCCGCCACTTGCGTATTTTCGGTCTTCATTTTTTCTAGGCTGCGATCCAAAATTGCCACATTGCGCTTTTCAACAAGTTCATAAAAACGGACCAGCTCTTTTAATGAAGCTTCCGCCTCTTGCAAATCAATAGCAGCTGTCAATTCAATTTGATGTTGTTGGCACAAAGGTTTCAGCATCACAAACCACTGCAAAGGATCTAAACCGGATTGCGTTTGCTTATAGGACTCCCAGTCATGAGGCAACCATTTTAAATTCAACAAACGCTCAGCCGATGCAATAGCTAATTGTGCTTTGATCCAATTGGCTTCAGCTGGAGATTGCGCAGAACCTAGACGTATTTCATTTTGCAGAACACGCAATTCATCTGAAATGGCCTTGAAAGACAGACCGTTTTTCTGCTTGAGGTAACCCACATATCCCGACAGCGCAGGAAAGTCGGTCATTTTCAAACCCTGGTCTTGAGCTGTTTGGGCCAACTGCATGTAGAAAGCATGCCGCGATACTTGACCGGCTTTGAGTTGCTTACCCATTTCAAGAATAGGGCGTAATGCCGCTGCATCAGCCCTCTTTTGCAGAACTTGGTACAAACTGCGTTGGCTCTCCCCAATACTCTCCATATCCATAATCGATTCCTGTTGCTGAAGATTGAAATAAGACTGCAATTCAGCATAAGGCTCGAGTGAAAGATTGGCGTTTTTTGCAAGTATCTTGAGATTATCCAGGTAGTCATTGAAAGATACAGTGCCTTCATCAAATGCGGCTACTTGCGCCTCGATCTCAAGCAATTTAGGAGAAGCTACTTTGACTTTCAATGCCGCAATTGCCTCATTTAAATTATCGAACAAAGGCTGCAATTGCTCACGGACTTGCTCGGCATCTTCATAGGCTTCAAAGTTTTGATCATATAAATCCATGTCTTCTATCCCCCACAGCGTTAAAGGATAGTCGGAAGTCATGTCTAAATATTCATCACCACTGATCATTCCGGATTTTAAATAGCGCTCAGCCAGCTGTATGGCATACTCTTTGCCACCAATGCCGCGTAAGTGTGACATGCCTGTTTGGCCATCAGCACTTTCTATCAAAATCAGACGTAACCCGTATTGAATGTGTAGCTGCTCAAGAATAGCTGCGATATTTTTGTGGGCTTCATAATTGAGGTGAGCATCTTGAATCAGAATGAGGGTTTTGGTTTCATCATTAGGGACTAGGACAGGATATTGAGCAGAGACAGAACCATATCTGGGTTGCACACTGAACATTTCGCTGTTGAAGGAAGACTTGGAGGCATAAACACTCGCAACAGCGCTTAAAGAAAACGCTACCACAAACGCACCCACCCCCCACTGTGGCCTGCAACATTGCAATATTTTCATACGAAAAGCCCCCAGATTCCCCGGTATTCTTAAAATGTTACCTTTTTGAAAAACTTTCGTCAATGGTTTCAAAACATAAACTAGACACAAATATGGTTATTTGTTGGATTTTAAGCGTTAATGACTAACTCACGCAGTGCTGCAATCGTTTTGACCTGGCTATCTGAGACAGGCTCTTCATCGACATCGGGCAGCCAAAGATCATCGGCCAAATCTGCCAGGTCATCTGCAGCTGCGGTTTCAAGCACGCGGCTGAAGAGATTGCCTACGGCACGGTCATCGACAACAACAGCGGAATCTGTTTCTAGAGCCTTGACGCTGTTCTGTGTGAATCCAGGAATACCATGGATACGCTCAATCAACGCTGCACGAATTTCAGGGTTAACTTGAGGTCTGTTGACTTGTGTCACCCCATACTCATCGATAAACGCTTCCAAAATAGCGTTGATCTCATCCTGATGCTGCAAAGCTACTTCGGTAAGCTCATAGACAGCAGATGAGCCATTACCTGTTCTTGGCTTGAGCAGACCTAAGGCATTCAGAGTTGCTAAATCTGGCTGAATGGTACTTTCGGCCAATGCTGTTTTGTCATTGTCAGCCGCCTCCCCTGCAGCCTGTGCAATAGCCGCACGCGTTTGCGGGCCCTGAGCCGCTAACTGTTTGAAGACAAATTCTGGGCTGCCGGTTGGACGCTTTTTGGACGTGGCCGCCTCAGTGGTTTGATCAGATGACATGACAAACTCATCCACACCATGATTGGACAAAAGTGCACGCGTAGCCTCATCTTGAAGCTGAGGTCCTGAAACGGTTACCCGAAGATCGTGATCAGCTAAACGCGCTTGTCTAATGGCATCGAGTGCAAAAATCCATAGCGCATCCCGATCGATTTGCTTAAACGGATGAAAATCAAGAATACCGTCCTCAAGATATTTCTGAATAAACGGCTCTGCATCATGAATGCCCATACCCCAGTTGGTTTGGGTGAAGTCTAGAAGATCAATGTGCAGTGCTGCATCAAAACCAGCCGCCTGCACCGTTTCCACTAAAGCTTTAGCTCCTAACGCCGCAGCTGTGGTTTCAATACCTAAACCAATGCGAAATTGATCGGGATCTAAATCTCCCATCGCTTTCAGCATGAACTCCACTTCACCAGGCTCCACTAAGAAAGGTAAATTGATTTGGGATTGCCCGGGCAACCACACTGCTGCACTTTCAATCGCTTGAATTTGAGCAGCATATAAGGCTGTACCATAATCGCCCCAAGCAATCCAGAGTCTTGGACCCCGCTTGGCAATCATAGGATCTTCTTCACCGGCAAACCGCGTCAAACGCTCATTCAGTTCGTCAATAGTTAAGCCCAAGTCTGCAGCTAAAGCAGGCTTTTCTGCTTCGGACACGCTCAACAACTGCGTTGGCGGTAAATCGATTAGACTAAAGCTTGCCTGTTCAATAGCAGGGTTACCTATCATCGCTTTCAACTGCACAGTCAGAGTTTGCTCAAACGCCTGCATGTGCTGCGCAAAGATCCCCTTATCGTCATCGCTGATACCTAACAACACCGCGCGTTGCAAGGACCTCTTGAGTTCAGGATTCTGTAGCACCATATTCGCCACACTCACCTCTGCTGCTGTATGTCCATTTTCAATGGCCGCAGACATTTCGACTGGTGTAGACACCGCAGCACTATGGGTTGTGTCTCTCACATCTGTTTCGACTTCACCCGCACGGTCGGCTTGTTGCAGATCGTATAATCTTTGGGCGGTTTCTTGAATCCAAAGCTTATCTTCATCGTCTTCCATTAATGTGGCTTGTGCAGCAGCCAAACGCTCAACCGGTAAACGGAATGGAGAAGCACTCACATAATTCAAAATGCCCTTAAATAAGTAGATACTTCGAGGATCGCCGCCATGCTCACCACACACACCCATCAACAAATTAGGTGCAGCTAAACGCATCATCGCTAACAAGGCAGCGACTTTAGGATGAATCGTGCTAAAAATACCGTGTTTGAAAATCTTAATTTCTTTTCGAACACCCTCAGCATCCGCTCCACCATATTTCACTCCTTCGATATATTTAGACAGAGCTTCCATGGTGTCATCACGACTGGCTCCAAAACTGGTTTGCGTTCCATCGTTGGTTCCCCAAGAAACATCACTGACACCAGAGGACACTTCTTGACCTTGCAATCCCACACGCGCAATCTCCCCCATCGTCACCACATCGTATTTCACGGTTTCGTCCATCTCAGCCATCACTTCAGCCGCGACTTCATGAATCAAATCACGCAACGCTTCAAACTCTTTTCCCACCGTCACCACCGGAACCATGATCTTAGGTTTTGGTTCGCCACCTTCTTGCTGCACTTTAATTGCAGCCTGAATGATGGCACGCACTTGCATGCGGGGTATCTCAGGAAAACTCAATAACAAACGCGCACCCCGATAACCAAACATCGGATTGTCTTGATGCAAATCTTCTAACATTTCACGCAATTCAATTACTGGAATACCCGAATCCTCCGACATCGCTTGAAGTTGTTCATCCGCATCGGGTGCATGCAAATCGGGAAAGAATTCGTGCAAGGGTGGGTCTAATAAACGAATCGTGACCGGATACCCAGTCATCACACGGAATAAACCTTCGAATACCTCTTGTTGCAATGGCAAAATTTGTGCAATCGCGGCATCGCGAAGTTCTGTCATGCCACGCAAAGCACCAATAAGCATGCGCTGCACTAAGGACAAATGCTTAAAGAACATATGTTCGGTACGCGCCAAACCAATCCCTTTGGCACCCAATGCCCGCGCAATCGCTGCATCATGCGCATCATCGGCATTGGCCCAAGATCCCATGGCACCATGCTCCTCAGCAACTTGATCTACCAAATCCATGAAACCGACATAATCTGCATATTCAGGATCGTTTTCCATTTCCTGCTGCTGATCTTCTGGACTCATCTGAGAGTTTCTAACAATAGTGGACTCTACTGTAGGTAGAACGCCTTCATAAACTTGCCCGGTGGTACCGTCTACCGAAAACGCATCAACCCCTTCGTGATAAACCACACCATTAATGGTTACCGTGCCAGCTTCAAAATCGATAAGCATCTCTGGATCATTCACACTCACCACCGCAGGCTTGCCCAAACCACGCGTCACTAGAGCTGCATGCGATGAAGGACCACCCGTTTGAGTTAAGACCGCATTGGCAGCAACGAAACCCGCCATATCCTCAGGCCGGGTAAAACGACGCACTAAAATCACTTCTTTGCCTTCCGCTCTCAGCTCAACCGCCTTTTGCCAACTGAGCGCAATCACGCCTGAAGCCGCACCCGGTGAAGCAGCTGTACCCCCACTGGCACGTGTTGCTTCAGCAACTGCTTGCGGATCAAACCGGTCATGTAACAGTTGTTCAATTTTTTCTGGCTCAACCAACATCACCGCTTTCTCTTTGGTGATTTTGCCTTCTCGAAACATGTCCATTGCAATCTTTACAGCGGCTTGCGCTGAACGCTGACCGTCACGCGCCTGCAGCAAATACAAGCGGCCTTCTTGAATCGTAAACTCAAGGTCTTGCATATTGAGATGATGATTCTCTAACTTCTCGGCAGCTTCCAGTAGTTGTGTATACGCATCCGCAAACTCAGGAAGCTTTTGCAATTCTTCTAGTGTCATCACATTGCGCACACCCGACACCACATCTTCACCTTGTGCATTAATCAAAAAGTCTCCACTCAAACCTTTGGCCCCATCTTGAGAGCTACGCGTGAAGGCCACACCTGTTCCGGAATTATCGCCCATATTGCCATACACCATAGCCACAATATTGACAGCCGTCCCGCCATCATGAGGAATACCTTTGGCTTCACGATAAGCAATTGCCGAATCATTGTCCCAAGATTCAAATACCGCTTTATCAGCCAGTAATATCTGCTGATAGACATCCTGAGGAAATTCCTGGCCTGTTTTCTCTCTCGTGATATCTTTAAAGATTTCTACCAACTCAACTAAATCTTCTTCGGACAGTTTCGTATCTTCTTTAACACCACGATCTGCCATCATGGCATCAATCGCATGTTCGAAGACATCGGGGTCAACACCCATCACCACACTGCTGTACATCTGAATCAAACGACGGTAAGAATCGAAAGCAAAACGGCGATTACCTGTTTTTGCAGCTAGTCCCTCAACGGTTTCATCATTCAACCCAATATTCAAAACCGTATCCATCATGCCCGGCATGGATACCGCGGCCCCTGAACGCGCTGAGACGAGTAAAGGATCCGACGAATCACCAAATTTCTTGCCCGTTTGTTGCTCAAGTCGTCGGATGATCTGACGGTTGTAGCTGTCTAATTCATCATCCGTCACATTGCCGGCAGTAAAATCACGCGACACTTCAGTGGTGATGGTTCCAAAAGGTGGCACCATGTCAAAAAGCCCAATGATGAATGACATCACCCAAAGTCCATAACCTTTACCCCCCAGCAAAGCCTTTCCTTCTTTTTTGCTTAGCTCAATGCCAGGGTTATTGTCGTACATCCAGACACGCGATTTCAGCGCATCTTCTTTGCGTAACTCATCAATCTGTGGCTTGATGACCTCATCTCGATATGTTGCAGTGGGTCTTGCTCGCTGATCCTTTGGAAGCGTTCGTAAAATCTCTATAATTTGATCAAACATACGACGAGCGAAATTTGTAAGCGAAAAACCATTTTCAGTTTGTTCAATAAGACCCAGCTGTCGCAAAGTATTCGTATCGTGCTCAATTGTGGACGGGGCACGCACAACAGCATCTGCAATTTCCTCACCAGTAGCCGTCTCATACTCATTTAGATAATCAAAAACAGAAAAAGGACTACCTGGAGGAGGATTATCTTGATCAACTTCGTCTAGCTCGGCAGCCACAGTACCTGTTGCCGTTGCATCGGCGACAAACAACGTCACCGTCTGCGTATCCAGCAATCTCTGTCCCAAAGCATTCAAGTCTTCAGCCGAATACCCATTACCCCAAGCCCGTAATTCCGGAAAGATGCCCAAGTGACTGCGCGTAATGTGTTGAATGGTTTGGATGGCTTGCGCAACATCCTGTATTTGTTCAGCCGAAAAACCTTCAAGCGCAAACTCGTTAAAATCACGCACACCATTCAAAAGTTCACGCTGTGCATCTGAAAAAACATCTAAAGCTTGTTCGGTTAAAGGGTTTGAAGCGGTAAGCGCTTCTAATGTTTGCGCCAAATTCAGTAAATCACTGTACTGGCTCCCTTCTACGGTCATAGCCGGTTCTAAGAAGGCATAATGCCCATCTGAGCCAATACCCAGCAACTGCCAATCCAATCCGCCAGCGGCTTCAATCAATCCTAGAAAGCGCGCTATTTCAGCTTCAGGATCGCTCGCCAACCCATCCAACACATGTGTGTTTTCTGGCTGGAAAGCACGTGCCGGATCAATGTCTCTTAACGGAGCAAATAAGTGCCGCTCCATATAGGCTTTAAAGCTTTGCTCAGTCTCAGGCCCCACACCATAATATTCGTCGAGATTAAATGTGGTTACTTGTGAAAAATCCAGAGTCGGATCCAGGCGAAACTGTTCAATCACCTTTTCATAGACCGCGATTTGGGTGCCACCTGTAGCTAAACCTATTGTCGCTTTACCCTTTTCGGCAACGGCAGAAGTCATCGCCTCAATCAGGGCATCGGCTGAAACTTGAGCCATCTCTTCTACAGTCGCAACAACAGTGACATGCTGCAAATCATCATCACCGTCTAACAATGCAGCTGCGGCTTCATCAATCACAACCGTAAAATTATCATGCTCCTGCAATTTAGACGCCGGCACATTCTGCGTAATTGCCCCTTTGACCGTACCAAAGATCGCTTGAGCCTTTTTGGCACCATTGGCATTAAGTAGAATGCCTTTAGCTTGTCGCACAATTCCAGTTAACGTTAACGCAGTCGCAGGCACATCCTCTAATGCAGAAAAGTTACGCGCATTGTCTAATAAAGTGGGCAGGGCCAGGGATACATTTTTGGCCAATGAATCAAAGAAGTCGCTTTGAGGTAAAATTTGAACAGCGCTGTTTGCGTACGACTCACCCGCAAACCAATTCACATTAAAATCCCAACCCAATACTTTGGCATTTAAGTCATTGATCACTTGGCGGATGCTCGCGGCTCCTTCAGCTTGAGAAACCGCAGGATTGTGCCACACCAAACGCGTCATTAGCAATTCTTCTACAGCACGGTCAATCGCATTCTGCACAGATGCAGGATTGTCATGATTGACATCCATATTCAAATGCGTTTCAGCCATCGCAACCGCGTACTTCATGTACTCCAATAAAAAGAGGGGGTCTTTTTTAAGGGTATCTGGAGTGACTGTATAGGTACGAGCTTTCTTCTCCAAAGCAGACGTAGAATATCCAGGAGCATTCAATTTTGGAAATTGGGCTTCTATTAATTGTTGCTGCAAGGCCCCTTGAATATCTACAGTTTGACCAAATGGAATTTGACGGGTCGTCTGTGAATACGCTTCTGCTGCCGGCACGCCCAAAGGCAAGATCATCGCAACAGCTACAGCCGCATTGAGTGTTTTATTTTTCATCAAGTCAGTCCATCGGCCCATCAAAGTACCCCCTGCAATCGATTCTCGAATTTATATTCCAAAATCTGGTTGTATTGCGATTTGTCAGAAGCAGCCGCCCCCACTTGCGGTGCGATGACATGCACTTCAACTCCACGTTCTAGTAACATTTCCACACAATGATCGGTGTGAAATCCGCCTTGAATCATGACGGCAAATTGTTGTTTTTCAACCTGCATCTTCTTAAGCGTTTGTTGCACTAAAGAATCATCGCGCGCACGCGCCACCCGATAGTACTCCGCTGCCTGCATCAACCATTCATCTAATGCTGCAGCATCAAAATCAGCATTCAGCGTTAAGCTTTGCGTCTCCGCCAAGTGGATTAACTCCGGCAACCACTGCTGCAATCGATAGGACTCTGCCTGCTCCAGATACGCATCATAATCGGCTGATGTCCATTTCAATTCGGCTAACCGTTTCAATTTATCCATGCGTTGCATGATATCTATCAACTGTCGTTGGCTTGTTTCCTGCGCTAAGGCCCATTTCAATGACTGCCTGATTTGATTCAATTCTTCCCACAATCGTTTTGGACTCAACTCTTGGTTGAGTTCTAGTTGTTCTGTGTAAAGCTGAAGTTGGTCTGATGCAGAGAGGTCAATAGAAGTGTGTTCGGCCAGCTCAATGAGCGTGCGATAGAAACCAGCCTTGTCTATCTTTTTGGATTTAAAATCTTGAGCCAGTTGCTGAATCTTTTGTTTGCCAGCATCACCTTGCTCACGCACGATAGTCGCTGCCAACTGTTTTTGCTGTTGTTTGACTTGATCCAATTGAATCTGACTCTGATACTCTTGAGACAATAAGAGTTTCCAAAATTCCGGATACACCTCTGCACTGAAGGCCTCAGCATGCTCTAAATTCGTGAGTGCCTCTTTGAGTGCAACCACAAACTGATCAAGATTCTTATGACCAGAATCAAATGCGGCTTCTTGAATCACGAATTGCTGCAGGGTCTCCGAAAACAGCGCCTGCTGAAGCTGTTCTATCGTTTGTTGTAGGCTCCCTAATTGCTGAAGTGGTTTTTGCTGAGACGTTGTGACTTGTTTGTGCAAAAGATAGTTCTGTTCATACAGCTGAGGGTCTTCAATACCCCAGACCTCAAAATCCAAATCGCTGGCCACCGTCAGGTATTCTTCGCCTGTAAACATCCCACTTTTGAGGTTTTCTTCAGCAATCTCTTGGCGCACCGCTAAATCACCCCATTGGCGCAATTCATTGAGCGTGACATTGCCTTGACCGCCTTCAACGAAGACATAGTGGAGAGAGTGCTGAGTAATGAGGAATTCTAGGATATGAGCGAGGTTCTTTTGAGCTGAGTAGTTGGCGTGTGCGTCTTGGATAATGAAGAGAGTGGGTGGTGATTCAATAGATGGATCAAGCGGATGAGACTGCGTAATGCTTCCCCATTCTTCAGGCACCTTAGGCACATTCGCATACGCTTTTGTGCTCAAAGCCATCAGACTGGAAAAACACGCTGCAGCTAGCGCCATTGCTAGCAAATAATAGTGATATTTACTCCCCACACGCTCCCCCTAGGTGCGAATCACAATGTTGCCTATTATAAACCAAAACTTCCTTGGCGGCCTCACGAAATATTAAGTAATTTTATGTAGAAATCTGTCTATCTAATAGTTTGTTTAATATTATTAAATACACTACTAAAACTAACTTGCTGCCCCCAGTAACTGCTGAACTCTCAGGGCATCCGAGAGCTCTTCACCCCAATCATCGACCAAGGGTAGCCCCCCACTCCGATTATCTGCATATGTGCGTGCAGCTTTCAGCAATATTTCTGCCCACTCATATCGCCCATTGCGCTTAGGAAGAAAATACGCTTCAGCCACCTGCTCAACACTTAAGGTTTCGCCCATCTCTATTCGATGCGCCAAGGCTTTAATGGTGTCTAAAGTCGATGGCAACACCCGCTGAAGGTCTTCATTCCACCGGAGGATATCTAATGACTGACTGTAGTCCCCATCGTATCCAAACGCCGGCTCGCGTATTCCAAAGATTTTTAAGAAACGCAACCACACCACCAAACCCAATTTTTTAATCGCCTGACCATACTGATACCAAAAAATGATGCCACCAAAAACGTGCCAGTGTCTGAAGAGCATCTGGGTCACAAGCGGGTATTGCTGCACGTGGTAGTACATCGGACGGTCTTGCCCTGCTGGCAAATTGCGGGCATCAAAATAAGTAAACACACGGCGTAATGACATATAAAGCACCAAATCCGGATCCATCAACATGCTTTCATGCACTAATGCTTTGCCGGACATCAAACTCGCACGCATTTGATCCCCCTCTAAACGCCACAACTGAATCGTTTCAGGAACGATCAGAAGACCATGAAAGTAAGTCAATACGTGTTCCAGCTCAGGGCTCACCTGTGCCAAAGCACGCACACGCTGATCCAACAACTCCATTTTTTGTGGAGTCGACAATGCGCGATAAGTCAAATATCGCTGCATTTTTTCCGAAGGGATACCTGAAAGCAATAGCCAAAACTGCTCTGGCATTTTTTGCAGCAAACCACTTAATGAAATGACGCCGCGTTCAAACACAAAACGCACCGCATCAGCCAATACCACCGCATAGATCACCCACTGCACCCCTTGCAAACTCGCTGGTAACAGCGATACCGCAAACCACAAGCTGCCCAAATACGCAGCCTCAAGCCCCATTAGAAGGACTTTAGAAACCAATGACGGCGCTCTAACCGAGTTATACCTCGGAAATGCAACACGCATTAAGCGCGACATAAGGTAAGGAATCACACTCACCGGTGTACGCAGCACACCTAACACCATGGCACTGCCCCATAAAAAGCGCGCGCTTAAGCTCCACTTTTTGGGAATGTTAAAGTGCTCAAAACTCAGCGATTTGCGCCCAAGGTCAGTATCAAAAGCGCTCTTATCAATTGCTTTAACGAGATGATTGTTGCGCATATGTGAGACAGAGAAAACGACTAATGCCACAGGCACCCATGCAGGAGAGACCACAGCCAAAAGATAACTCAAAACCAGAAATGGGAACAGTGCTTGCAGTTGGATAGAAAGCAGAACCTTATCAAAAGCAATCTCGCGCAAGCTACGATCTGATTGATAGGTGTGCAGCCATTGCCACACCAGACGCCACACTAAAGCAATAAGGATCACCGCAGGTGGACTAAACCCTGCATAGTGATTCATGATCCAAAGACTCACCGTAGGCAAAACATCTTCGATGCCCGCTGGCGCCAACACCTTACCGGCAACACGGCCCCATCGACTTTCAACCCATTGATAAAAACCTGAAAACACAGGCCACAGGCCACCACTGTTATTGGGATCTTTCTTCACTCGTTCAGCCGCATATTCTAACGCTTCATCTAAAGTCTCTGCCCACCCTTCGCTAAGATCCAGCCACACCTCTAGCCACAGCATTCTTTGGTGCGGACTCATGCCATTACCGCCTTTGACTCCACCTAAGCGATTAAAGTTTCTTGAAATTTCATCGAGAATCATTTCTTGCACAAACCGCAAATTTGGATGCACACTCAACTCGTGAGATAAGCTCAACGCCAGGTTTTGCAGTTTGCCTAATAACACAGGATCAACGTGAATCGGCTCTTTTGTTTTCTCCAAATCATGCAACTGATCGCGCAAAAGTAAGACATTATTTTGAAGCCTTAACAGCGGCAAATACTCGCCATATTTATCTGAATACGACCCTTCAATATTGTTGATCGCCACACGATATGCTGTTGTAGCCAAAGACCACACATTGATATATTCATCCGATACATCACTCAATGCTTGAATGGGATGCTGACGCTGATGTGTCCACGTTTTCACCAAAACCAAATCACCTTCAGCCCCTAGCGTCCACAATCGATCTTCTTGTGCCTCCACTTCTAAAACCGCTAATAATTGATCATCTACAAGACGTATCAGTTCTAAACGCCTAGTCAGCTTACCTAAGGTGAATCGACGCACCCCCATCAACTCTCTCAAGCGATGCTGGGCTTCAACAGCTTCTTGCGACATGCTTTTATAAGTCGCTTCTGGCAATAGTTTGACACGCCTGTTGTTCACAAACCTCCGTACTGAAGTGAGCGACATTGCATCTAAAAAGAGTATTTCCTTATACTCCTGCATCAATGCCATTTGCACATCACTCATAATCCAACTCAAATCTGAAAGATTCACAAATGACTGATTTTCTTCAAGGGTAAGTGTGTCTTTACGGTTACCGAAGTGAATATCGATGTCCCGCTCTCCATTGGATTTTGACTCATTAAAAACCCATATAATGTTTTCTTGTGAAAGCCCGCTCAGCGTAACCGATTTGACCTGACGTGTTTTATTTTGATTGCGCACAAAATTAAGTTCTACTTTCACGGCATCTAAAATTTTCTGTAACGACTGGCTTTGATTTGCTATAAGCATCAAGCTTTCACTGAGCACCTGAAACGCCACATGATCAATTTGAACTCCCCCTCGTTCATTTAACGTCAAGGTGAGTGTTTCTGTGAAAAGTTCATTCAAAGCATCTAATGAGCCTAAATGGGTTTGAGTGGTTAATACCCCGTCGACATAAAACCCCTCATCGCGAGTGGTGATCAAAACCCCTTGAGCCTCATCATTCTCATCTGATTCAATACGCACAATCGCCAAAATCCCACCATATTGCGTCGTGCCCTGCCAGCGGATCACACGATCCACAGTGATTTGGTCTGACAAACTGTTGGGCAATCTGAAGGTAATGCCATTAAGTACCATGGCACCTCGTGCAGGCAATTCACCCCCGAGATCCGGTTGCAAACCATACCCTTGTGCCTCCCAATACGCGGCAGTAGTATTCAACTCATCTAATTGAACTGTTGTCAAACCGTCTACTAGAGACTGCCATTGTGCTGATGGCGTTTGCCTCAAATCCATCAACTGTTGCACACGCTCATCGGTGTCAAATGATGCGTGCAATGACACATAGAGGTCCACTAGAATTTGTGTTGTGATGGTGTGCCATCGCTCGCTTGACGCAGCTTTATCTAAAATAGCTGGATTGTATTGTTCCCCCACGACTCTTTTCTTGGTGATGCCTTGAGCCTTAAGGAATTCCCATCGAGAAGCAATGTGCTGATGCAAATATACGCGCAAAGTTTGATGCATACTTTCGGCCGTATCATGCCAAAAGAAGGTATCTGCCAAACCCAAATCTTCTACATTAATTTGAGCCTGATGCAACCAATTGACCCAGTGGCCTCTGGCCACTTGATAATGCCCTTCATAAATCAAACGATGCCGTTCTATACTAACCTCATGCCACCGCTCATCGGATAAGGCCGGACTCACAATTTTTCGTCCAAAGGGTAATTGCTCAAGGACAAGGGACTGTTTAATTTTAGCGCTCTGCAACATAGCCCAATAGGCACTCGAGGCCAGATGCAAGGCATAGGCAGCATCGTCTGCCTCACCTTCGGTTAGAACTAAACGTGTTGCCCTTAGGATACGCAACAGCATCAAGTTGCTGACAGCATCTTGATCTGCTTCCCCATAGGCTCTGTGTACTGACACCAAACCCACACCTGCGGCTTTGGCAATTTGTGGCGACAGCCCCATCGCCATGGGATGATAAGCATTGATTTCTTCAATTAAATCTGCTCGCTGTATGTGGCCATATTTTTTATGGAGCTGCTCAACTTCTGTGAGTGCTTTTTTGAGCGTCACAATAGACAGCAATTCTTGTTCTTCAAATTTACCAGAAAATATATGCCAGGCTGTTGGATTACTTGTGCCGATTTTTTTGGCAATGCGTGTCGCAAATTTCCACTCGCGCACAAAATCGAGATAGTCATTGAGTTGCTCAATTAAGTCTTTCTTTGAATCGCCCTCTTGATTAGGTAATGATGGGCGTTTTGAATCAGGAGGTGGAACGATTGCCATAAAACCGAGCAACATCAGTGGCGCCATCAGAACCAAGAGCATAAGTTTTTTATAAATAGCTACAGATTTTGTATCAGTGATATCGCGTGTTTCCACCCATTGCATCGACGAATCGGCTAATTCTGGAGGCATCGCAAACCGCTTCTGTTGGCCTGCTGAAAGATGCATGCCATTCGGTTTGAGGTAGCTGGCAATGTTCTTGGCTGCACGACGCACATCATTCGTGTTGAGGTATCTCGGATCAAAGACATCCGCATCAATAACAACATCCATGTTGCCAACTAATGCATTTACAGGCTGCCTGACATCACTGTGATAACCATATATTTTCGGTAGCGGTCTTTTTTGGCGTAATTGCCACATTGCCAGGCTGCGGTCGATGTGCACAAAATTCTCAGCACGTATATCTAATAGATGTAAGTGACCGATATCAGGATATTTCTCAACTAATTCCGTAATTTCAGCAATAACATTACCGATTCCGATAATCAGCACATGGGCATCTTTCAAATCTTCTGAATATGTAACTAATCCTTCATTGATGGCTAACCTACCTGTGGTGGCAGGACTAAAACTGGAGGAGTTAGGCGCAACACCCGATTGTGATTGATACATACGCTCAGGAACACTTTTGTCTAAATACGGCAACGACCACTGTTGCATCTGAATAACTTCAAAGCGCTTGAACCGGCTCACGATCTTAGCCACGCTATAGCTATTAACAATGGCATGTGTCACAACAAAGACTGCAGGAGCAATAAAGTAGAACAGGAAGGTGGCTGGAAAGGCTCCAAATAGAACATTCGAAGCCAAGTGCACAGCGGTTAGGATACCCGCAC
>JAJDCC010000098.1 GCA_029261015.1 Candidatus Omnitrophota bacterium
ATCCCATCAGTTGGTACAATTTGGCTTGTTCTTATGCCCTACTCGACCGCCTAGAAGATTCTTTTGAAGCGCTAAAAAAAGCGTTCCATTATGGGTACCGAGACTGGAAGCATTTGCGCAGAGACCCGGATCTTAAGAAGCTGCGCAATTCTGAATATTATGCAGATTTGCTACAACTCTACACCAGAAAACGCGTTTGAGTAATTCCATAAGCCCTTGCGTTCGCGTCTGGCCTGATCCGCCAATTCTCTAAATTTGTCTGCATAACGCACATTTGGCGGAACAATCAGCACCGTAGCCAATCCGTCTTTAAGTAAAGCTTCGTTAACCATGGTGTCAGCCACATAAACATAGGCCAATAAACGGCCGTACTTGTCTTGTTTACGCACGTCGTATTCTAACCGCACGTTTCTCCCTGCAACCCATTGCTTATTAGAATCAGAAGCCTCTAGTGCAAAAGGCTCAGGACTTTCGACCCATTCTTTACCGATACGAACACGTACCTCGGGTGTATCGATGCCCAAATAACGCACACGCTCACCCGTAGTTAATTCAATGGTGTCGCCATCAATAACACGCTTAACTTGCGACTCTGTGGGCCAATGCTGTTGCTCTGGACCACAAGCCGGTAGAAAAAATAAAGTGAGCACGAGCCAAAAACGCATTGAATTTATTGAGGGACCACGCTGGGGCTTTGATCATTATCTTGTTGCAAAGTGATTTCCAATGAAATGATATCGTCTGGATTAGGATGGATGTATTCGCCCCCTAAACGTTCTATATCATTGGCAAAAGCCTGCTGTCGAGCTGAGCTTAAATAAGGCAGCGCATCAGGAAAACGTAAAGGATCTATCCATCCCACCGCATCGCCAAAGAACTCTGAGACAAAACCAGGCACTTGACTGCGCATCAACAGAATAATATGGGGATTACCCGAATCTGAAAGCATGGCACCCCCACGAGCAATCACCCACTCTCGCAGCAAGGCCTCTGTCTCTGCAGTGTTTTTAACATCCCAAGTAAATCCTAAAGGCTCCTCAAATTGAGAGAGTTCTTCTTTTTGGATCGGTTCTGATCGAACAGGAACTTCAATTGCTTCCTGCTGATCTTTTTTTGAAGTACGCTCTGCACATCCCCAGAAAGACAGAAAGCTGATGCCGATGATTGCTGCCAAAAAATAATGCGTCCTATGACTGTGAGCGAGCATAGTCATCTGCAGTGCGAATGCGTTGTTGGATGGGTGGATGGTCTAAAAATAACCACTCAACCCATTTAGGCGGATTGGGGTCAGCCAAATTGATGTCTGCTAAACGCCTCAATGCTGAGGAGAATGCTTGCGGAAAAGCACTTGTCTTAGAGGCAAAATGATCTGCCTGCCACTCAAAGCGCCGCGATAAACCATTGCGAATCGGCATAAACACAAACTGCAACACCGATAACCATAAAGCTAACATTGGAAATCCCGCAATATCATGAACACCCTGCAACCGCAATGAGGTACTCCATAAAGGCACCATTTGCTGCGTGATCAACATGCCAATAAGTGTGGCTCCACTGGCCAGCAGCAACGATTTTTTGATGTGCCCATATTGATGATGTGCCAGCTCATGCGCAAGCACTCCCTCAATTTCATCATGTGTGAATTCATCGATCAATGTGTCTGCTAACAACACTCGACGCGTATTCCCAAGTCCAGCCAAAGCCGCATTGGCTTTACGTGTTTCAGCACCTAACTGAAACCGATAAACACCCAATGCAGAGACTCCCACCTTTGAACATAAATCCGTTAATCTTTTCACCAAAGCTTTATCTTCAAGTGGTGTCGTTTTAAAAAAGATCGGTAACAGAATCGTTGGAAAAATTTGCGCCAATCCTACTGACAAAACCACCCAACCTAATGTCGCCCAAAATGGCCAACTGTGCGGAGCCCAATGCACAATGGCATAAAAACCACTCACAACCAATAGGCCTAATAGGCCACCGACCATGAGTTGCTTCAACTCACGCACTACCCATGCCCCAAAACTCATACGCGATAAACCAAAGCGATGTTCTAAAAAGAAGCTTGAGTAAATACTGACGGGAAAATGAAAGAGATAAGAAATTAGACCAAAGACCTCCAAGTACCCAGCCACAGCTGCAGGATACAGAGACGTTGCTTGCGTGAACATAGATGCAACGACGTGCGAAAAGCCTGAAAACTGAAATACGGCAAGAAAAAACCAACCTAAAAACAAATTGGCTAAGGTAATGCGATGTCGAATACGTGCATAAGCTTGTGCGGGTGTGTGAGACTCAGTCATGTGAGGTATTATGAGGAGTGTCCCTCATGCTTGTCAACACAACCCCCGTAATGTTTAGGGACAAGCGGCCAGCAAGGTGATGTCATCTGCAAAACTTAAAGCAATAGCTTGCCCTTGCGCCCCCTCATCAATCCTCACCACCCGGGCTTTACCTGCTATACGAACAAAGGGGAAATTACGTCTGTGCTCAGGCCCAATACTGGCCATACAAATCACCGAATCCCCTACTTGGTAAAGATCTTTTTCTGAAGGCTTAAAGTATACACCTGCCATACTGACATTAATGACCGTACTTTGCGCATCAACCTTATCACTATTCATGGCTTTGCGCAGGCTGATTAAGGTCGTAACTGGGACCCTTTTAGCATGTCTCATTTCTAATGGCACGTTAGACATGCACCCCCCCTTCGATTGAGAAACCAAATCTAGGTGTTCTGGATTCTGTTCTTCTTGTCGTCCAGTTGTCGAATCAACATAAGACGCTTATCGGTGGCTCCGCATTCCTCTGTCAATAATTTAGACATGCGCTGAAGCACTTCTTTGCTGTTCTTACGGTCTACCAACATTAACATTTTGACTCTTGGCATCAACTCTTCCTAACGGCAATGGAGCTACTGTGTGCACCACGACCTTTGGCTGTTCTGTGACAGCAATGGGTTGCAATAAAGCCACTGAAATGGCATCGAATACTGATTGATAAATTCCTTCTAATAAGGCATTCCATCGAACTGAAATTGTGTGCATCATCATCTCCTCTTTTCAGGAAGTTCACACAAATAAAAAAAGGACTGCCACTTTGGCAGTCCAGCCATCCGCCCAACGACGGATCTGAAACTTTGCTTACAGCCGATGCGACTTCAGTCGTTACGGTTGTAAGTCCCCTCTCGGAGACGCACCTGCGTTGCCACAGGGTTGCCCTTTCTTAAGTCCTACAAAAATAAGTATACCCGGCCCGGCACAAGTAATGCAACTTTTTAAAAATGATTATTAAATCAATTTTTATCTATAAAGACTCACTCTTGCGTATTGAAACTTAAAGGAGATTTCGATCCTTAGAGACGCTCAACCGTAATCAGGTCTTCTAACACTTGCCCCGTACTGGTTATGGCCTCTAAGCGCAGAATGTAGGTACCCGGCGCCAAACCAGAAACCACCCAACTGCCTGTAGGGTCTGACTCAACCACTTCTGTATCCGCCACCAAGGGCAGCCATGAACTGTCTTCTATTGCCTCTCGATAAGACAAACGATAATGCTCAAGCTCATAACCCAGCAACTGCATCTCTACAACCACCTCTGATTGACCGGCATAAATGGATTGATCCATCGAGGGAGCCACTAAATTGGCTTGAACCGGCTCAGAAAGATTAAGCGCTTTTAAGGCATTCACACGACCTGCTCCGCTGAGTGGGTCAAAGCCAGGAAAATCTATGTCTTCCGCCGAAGCCCGAATGATCTGTCGCACGGCCTCATTGCTTAAAGTGGGGCGATACGCAAAGAGCAATGCCGCAATACCAGCCACATGAGGTGCTGCCATGGACGTGCCATCTAAGGACACGACCTCGGCATGCGCACCGTCTACCCGCAATGAGAGAATTTTTTCGGAAGGTGCAGCCACATCAATATGCAAACCTACATTGGAAAAATCGGCTTGTTTGTCTTCGGTCGTTGAAGCTGCCACGATAATGGGTTTTTGTGTGGACATGTTTTGCGGAGAACAAGCTTGGACATCTTGAGCATCATTGCCTGCAGCAAAAACAACCACAGCCCCCATGCTGTAGGCATAACGCACACTGCTTTCTAAAACAGCATCCGATGCGGCCGAGCAACCCCAGCTATTATTGATCACATCAGCACCCTGTCGTGTGGCATAAATCATCGCACGCGCTAAATCAAATGACGTGCCCTGCTCAACACCTAGAGCTTTAATCGGCATGATGTGTGCCTGTGGCGCAACGCCCACCACACCCATCGCATTGTGTCCCACCGCTGCAATGATACCGGCGACATGTGTGCCATGACCGTTTTCATCCATAGGCTCATTAGAATCTTCTGCAAAATCCCAACCCTGCACATCGTCAATGAACCCATTACGGTCATCGTCAATTCCGTTATTTGGCACCTCTAGAACATTCGTCCAGAGATTGTCTTTTAAGTCCGGGTTCTTCAAATCAACCCCTGTATCAATGACAGCCACCACCACGCCTTGCCCTTGGCTCAATGACCAGGCCTCAGGCGCTTGAATGCGCTGCAACCCCCACAGACTGTCAACACTCATGGCTGAATGGGTCACAACCGCTGGAGCTGCTGTTGGGGTAAAGGACGTTTGCACGATGTAATTGGGCTGCGCGTAGTCAATCTGGGGATGTTGACGGAATCGGTCAATAAGCGATTCAACCGGCACCACCTTCTCATACGAAAGAATAAACACTTGCTCTATTTTAGGAAACTCTGCATCTAAAGGCGCACGCTGTGAGCGGTAGGAATATCGCGCTTTAATTTCCTGCTGAATGGCAGATAACTCTTGAGTCGAGCGCACATCACACGGTTTTCCCATAAGTGGCTGCAGCGTTGTCTGCCCCATCAACTCCGAAAACTCTTGCACTAAATCAGCAGCAGCAGAACACGCATCTATACTGTCAGCAAATTTAACAATGACTTGTTGGGGTTCATACGAAGAAGCTGAATCTGGAGCTTGCGCAAACGAGGGAGTCGATAAACTGACCATAAGGCCTAACATACCGACTGTGGACATAAACCGAACGTGCATACGCGCTCCTGTGGTAATTCAGCCATCCGCTAGTGCGGATCTGTAACTTTGCTTGCAGTTCTTGCTGCTTTAGCAGTTAGAAATGCAAGTCCCTTTCGGGACGACCCCCGATTGCTCGAGGTGTGCCTTTTTCATCAAGAGAAAAACCTGTCTTCCTATCTAATAGTATGCCTGTCGGGTTTGCAGAATAGCAAAAAATAAGGCCATATTTGTTCGGGGAATAGGACTAGTTTTGGGTAGATTTAAGTAGGATTAAGTATTATTAAGCGGGACGATTAATCGTCGACAATCTTATTGGATATTAGCGGATGGAATGCCAGTGAGTTGGCAGCAAAGCGGTGAAAATCTTCCATTTGGCGGGTGATTTCTTCTTCGCTATAACCGGTGTAGCGTTCAAAGATGCTCACAATGCGAGGCAAGGCATCCAGCCCCTGACAGGCACTCCAGGCAATTTGAGTGCGGCGCGCCATCACATCGGTAATGGTACAGGCCATCTCATTTTCGATGAAGTAAATGATTTCTGCCTCCATCACATCATGGTGACCGCAAATCGGTTTCTTTAACGTCATGTCTCTTTCAAGAATTTGCAAAACACGTGTCGCTGCCACACCATAGCGGGTCAATAAAGTCGCCAATGCATCGGGGCCAATTTCTTTAGTCACGCGTTTCCAATAATCCAAAGCTACCGGCAAAGCATCTTCCATCAGGCTGACTTCATCGCTGATACACGGATCGGTTTGGCCATTATGCGCTTGAATGACATAGTCCATCACGGCTTGAGCACTGGCACGAAAAGTGGTCAATTCCCCACCCAAAACACTCACTAAACCATGATCATCCACATCCAAATAACTGTTGCCCGGTAACGCTTTGAGAGTGGATTTTTTATTCACTTGGGTACAGGGACCTGCAAATGTCGCCACGATATCATCTTCGCCTAAATGTTCTGAAGGCATGATGCGATTCACTTCATCGAGCAAATAACTGATTTCATTAGTCGACACACGTAAAGCATAAATAGAGCCGACAAAGGGCGATTCCACAGCACCAATGAGCGAATGTTTGCCCCAAGGAGCTATAAATAACGGCTTGCGATCACGATGGGCTTCAAACCAAATCACATGATCCGACAAACGCCGCACCAAAGCATGTACCCGTTTCACTAACGAAGTGTGTGATGGCGCATTGTCGTCTGATAAGTTGCGAATTTCATCCGTCCAGGCACCTGTTGCATTAATCACACACTTAGCTTGAATTTCATGGGATTGTCCGGTTAATCGATCCACTACAGTGCCGCCACAAACACGCTGACTTACCTTGATGATTTCGCCCAACTGCACATAATTACAACACACCGCACCTAAACTGACCGCCTGCATGACATTAGCCAAACATAGCCGGCTATCGTCTACTTGATAACTCTGAATCATAGCCGATGTTTTCAATCCTTGAACAACGAGCTGCGGTTCAAGTGGACTCACGCGCCCTGCATTCAACATACGATGCGCGCGTGCAGAAGACTCATGCCCCACAAAATCGCGATACCACAAACCCGCGCGTAATTGCCAAGGCTGGTGCGAATCCCCGTGATAAATAGGAATTAAGGTATTAGCAGGTTTAACGATTCCGGGCGCGATTGCACTGAGAATGGATTGCTCACGCAACGCTTCGCGCAAATACTGAGGAGTCGATCCCCACACCATACGCTCATTCAGGGTAATTTTTGAGGTTTTTGAACTGGCACCACTGGCAAAATCACCTTGTTCGACCAAAGCCACACGTAAACCACGGATAGCCGCGTCGCGTGCAATGCCGGCACCCATAAGGCCGCCGCCAATGATCAAAACATCAAACCGTTCGTCGCTTAAACGTGCTAACAGCGCAGAACGAGAAGTGGTCGCCATTCGCCCCTTTCGGATAGGTATTTGGTTAAGGAAGGTCTAACAAGACTATAAATCGTTGCGCCTAAAAACTCAATCCCTTTAGGAACTTTTTTAAGTTATAATCCCACCATGACAAAAAACGACTTAGACCAATTATCCCAAATCGCACAAGACGCCGCAAAAGAAGCCGGTGTGTTGTTAATGAAATATTCTGGTAAACCCGCGCAAGTAAAAACCAAAGCCAGTGCCGCCGACTTAGTGACAGAGATTGATCAAGCGTCTGAAGAAATGATTCGTAAAGCTTTAGACAGTCACTATCCTGATTTTGGATTTTTGGGTGAAGAACAAGGTTACGTTCCCTCAGATACTGACTACCGTTGGATTGTAGACCCCCTTGATGGCACCATGAATTTTGTGCACGGTATTCCCTTCTTCAGTATTTCGATTGGATTGGAGTACAAGGGTGAGCTGATTATGGGGTTGGTGTATGACCCTGCGCTTAAAGAAATGTTTGCTGCAGTCAAAGGCGGTGGAACAACCCTGAATGGTGAACGCATTCAAGTGTCGCATACCCCCACTTTGGACCTGTCTATCTTATCGACGGGTTTTTCATCCCACTTTCGCACACAAGATGAACCGTATTTAGGTTGGTTTGTGCATTTTGAGCGCAAGTGTCACGCTGTCCGTCGTATGGGCTCTACGGCTTTATATTTGGCCTATGTTGCTGCTGGCCGCATGGATGGTTTCTATGAAATGGATCTCAAATCTTGGGATATTGCAGGGGGCATTGTGTTGGTGAATGAAGCTGGTGGTATGATCACTAATCTCAACGGAGGGCCCGTTGATTTAGAAGATGGCGAACTGATCGCATCTAATGGTCATATTCATGCCACGCTCATCTCAGAACTTGAGGCCTCGCGCAAATCTAACTGACCCTGTCTAGAACCGCAACGGTCTCCACATGGCGCGTCTGCGGAAACATATCAAACGCTTGTGTCTGCACCAATTGATAAGCTGGAAAAGAATGCATCAAGACCTCTAGGTCACGCACCAAGGCTTTGGCATTGCACGACACATAGATAATGCGTTTTGGTTTAGCTGCCAATACTGTTGAAATCACACGCATATGCAACCCCACCCGCGGTGGATCCAACACCACCACATCTGGCTTTGCCTGTTTCAGCCAATAGTTGCGGTCATAAAACACATCTTCGGCAGGACCGCTCGTGAACTGCACATTATCGATGCCATTCGTCACAGCATTCTCTCGTGCCGATACTATTGAGGCTTCACTGGCCTCAACTCCAAAAACCCGCTTGAATTTGCTTGATAGATAAAAGCTGATCACACCAATACCACAATACACATCCCAAGCCGTATCCCCTTGAGC
>JAJDCC010000099.1 GCA_029261015.1 Candidatus Omnitrophota bacterium
GAGTGAGATGCTGAAACACACAGGCTTCGATGATGCCATCAAAAGATTCCTCTTCAAAAGGCGTCTGCACCACAGAACTTTCAATGAGCTGCCCTACTTTATCGGCACACCCCCCTGCGCTTAAAGTATTGCGTGCTAAGCCCAGAGCCGTTGGCGAAATATCAACCCCACTGACTTTGATTCCTTTTTTGGCCATCCACAGAAGATTGGGTCCGGCACCACAGCCCATTTCCATCATGTGTAAATTTTTCAACTCTTCTTGAGAATAGCGGGCCCGCAAATGATAAGAAAGCGTACGCGCTAAGGCTTCAACCGGAGCCGTGTTATACGCTTGAATAGCTACTTGATCTTCAAAAGACTTTTCCCAAAGCTCTTTGGCCGCTGTATCGGTATCACTCATTTGCATAAACTGTTTCCTCCTGAATTGATTGCTGTGTTTCCAGCGATTGCTTGACATTTTGAGTCCTTTGCGGCGATAAAAAAGCACGCAGGGTGTACTTATCACTGGGCTCACGCAGCCTTTGGGTCTGCACCACATCAAAACCCGATCTTTGTGCGAGTAAAGTCATTGAAGCCATACTGAATACATGCCAGTGATCAATAAAAAATTCTTCACGGTCTTGATGATCGCGTGCAGCCAATTCAGCATCTGGCAACTCAATATAGACATAGCCTGAATCCGAAATTAAATCGCGCGCACGTGCCAACATTTGAATAGGCTCTTTGACATGCTCCAGTACTTTGTTAAAACTGATGAAATCAAAAGTTTTCGGGGCTTGGTATTCAAAGAAATCCGCACACACAGCTCTGACACCCACCGTCTCTTCTGCATGCTGCGCTGAACGTGCATCGGGATCTAAAGCCGTGCAATCCCATCCAAATGCCTTCAGTTTGGCCAAAAACACACATAGACCAGAACCGACATCTAGAATCCGCGGCACCCGTTGGCCTGGCAAAAAAATCCCCTGAGACTGAGAAAAGCGCACAACCGCATCCACGCGCCCCACATTATCCGATGTCTTAGGATCAAGGCTCATGATCTTGTCATAAGTCTTTTTCAACTTATCCCCATAAGTCGCAGACACATACGCTTCACTGTAGAGTTGCTCTAAGTTGAGTTGATGCACCGAATAATAGTGCCCACACCCCTGGCAAATCCAATATTCGCGAATGTATGTATCCGCACCTAAATCAAAACGCGTTTCACCCATAGGTGGCTGCGTGTATCGAAATTGCGGCTCTAAATCATCACTTTCGCAAAACTGGCAGACAGTGTTCATACCACCGCTTCCTCTTTCGTATCCATATGGGCTTCTAATGCGTTCAATTTCTCTGTTGTGTCCAACCAACAAACCAGTTTGAGGTTTTCCTCTGCAATATAGGCAGCACAATCAGACTCTTTACCCTTTTCAACCATCCAAATGTAAAACTTACCGTCCGGGCTTTTAATTAAAGCTGTGCGCAAATTGAATTGAGGGAGCCGCCCATTGAGTGAAGGCGTTGCATAATACCCCCACGGCTTTCTTAAAATGTCTAATTCTGTACCCGACTGAGTTTTCAGTGTGATTTGCTCATCAGCGGCCAACTCTATATGAGCACAATCCAATAGAGTAATGTGCCCTGCTTGCCCCACCTTAAATGGACGCGGTGGTTCTATGGGTTGAATCTGCATCTGCCCTCCAAGGCCAATTTTCTATCAAAAAGTTATCCAGCTTCCACACCCCTTCTTTACGCTTCCAGATTTGCTCATTGCGAAAAGACTCAACAATCCGCCAAAAGCTGTCCTGAGAAATCTCGAGAAATGCACATAGTGATTGAATATCTTCATGAGGCGTTTCATCCCCTCGCTGGATCAACCATGCGATGGCCTCATCCCGTGACAGTCGGCCATTGCGAATCTCTAAAGATAAGTTGTCATAACTGCGCGTAAAACCGAATTTGAACCACTTCAAAAAGTGATGGATAGAAATAAAATCATCATCAATATCTGCATAATCGTAGTAGCCTGTTTTGGGCCCTTCTGCTCGACCTTGGAATCCATGATCTTGAGCGACCGCTAATGTTTGTGTGGGGTCCCAAGGAAAATAATAGCCCAGGAAAACCGCCAACACTTTGTGGCGCTTCAATTCAGCCGCAGTCGGCCCTAAGTAAGGCACCAAATCCTCAGCTGAGAGATCTTGATCCATCCAATCCTCTGCACGTGTTCCATGCGTGACGCCGTATTTTTTAAGCCAGGTATCATCTAATTCAAATCCGGTACTTTCTTTTGCTGTCCCGCCATACTCAAAAGCTGAATTTTCACCCCACACCACCAACGGAATATCAAATCGAAGAGCCAAACTCAGCGGTATGTTAAATAAGGCCATATGCATGGGAATCGCTGTGGATCCATAGCGCTCAAAAGCCTTACGCATAAACACTCTTTCTACCTTAGGGTTGATTTGGTAATCAATATGATCCACACCTAAACTCACCAAGTTATCTAAATTTTTTTGACCTATAGCAGTGCGTGCTGGAGATTTCCAGGTCACAGCTAAGGGCTTTAAACCATATTCTAAACAACGCACAATCTGCCACGTACTGTCCTTGCCTCCGCTCACTGGCACAATACAGTCATAGCCTTTTGCTTTGGATTTTGCATGCGCCACAACCGATTGAAACAAGTGCTCTCGCTGCTGCCAATCAATGGCCTCTTTAGTGGCATGCGACAGACAGCCATTGCACACACCCTCTGCATTCAGAGTCAAATTCGGTCGCGTATCGGGCAAAATGCATTGCTGACAATACTGCATTAGGTATTCTGCTCCACAAAAAACTTACAACTCAAAAAATAGAATAAAACTTTACTTTCGCTGTTAGGCAGTGAGGGCTTATTCAGGAGTGCTTCAATCTTGTCGCGTTGGATGTACTGAAAAATCGGGCTATCCGCCAAAACCGCATCCCGAATTTCAGGGCTCTTAACATCTAAGAAATCAAAAATAGGTGCGTTAAACCCTACTTTGCGCGGATTATCTAAAATCAGGTCTGGCACAATCCCACGTACCGCCTCACGCAAAACAGCTTTAGCCCGGCCTTGTTGGATTAATAAACGCGAAGGCATCGTATAAGCAAACTCAGCCAAAGCCCGATCCAAATAAGGAGATCGGTTTTCAATCGAATAATACATCGCATTATGATCGTCCTCATGCAAAATGACAGGCACCGCTTCATGAAAAAGTTCATTCAGCATACGGTTACGCAATAATGCAGGGGTGTAGCGAGTTTCATCAAAAGGTTCACTCCACTTTTGTGTTAAAAATTTAGCAAAGTTATCAGATCCAAGAAATATGTGTTCGCGCTGCTGTGGATTTTTAATGAATGCATCCGGGTCTTGCAGCAAAGGGTTACGCACAATCGGACCAATATTCTGTTTCCACGCGGCAACAGACTGCGCGTGCAAGGCTTCTTCTTCTCGAATTTCATACAAATAAGCCAAGTGGTGATCATAGTACCCACTGAACAACTCATCAGCCGCTGTCCCACTGACAGAAATTTTATAACCACTGGCAGCCACTTTTTGCATCAACAACCAATGCGCATAATAGGTAATCGTATAGACAGGCGCATCGTGATACCCCACCAACTCTCTGAGTTGTGCCAGAAAATGGCTAGTATCTACAGGGACTTCAGTGTGCTTAATCCCATAATCAGCCACACCCGCCTCCACCATCTCCTGTTCTTCATACCGTGCATCCGTATTGGTGATGGTGAAGCCATGCACATCATAATCAAACTCTTTTTTTGCAATGGCAATCAGCGCATTGGAGTCGATGCCCCCACTCATGCAAAACGCCAAAGGCACATCGGCTCGTAATCGAATTTCCATAGCACGCATGAGGCGTTCACGTGAACCGCTTACGGCTTCCTCAAAGGACATATCCAGAGCAGGATCATAATTCAACTGCCAATAATTGCGCACCGTAATCGTACTATCCCGATCAATACGCATAATCGATGCCGGTTCTAACTGCTTAAGCCCTTTAAAAAAAGTCTCTTCCTTTTTGTAAAGGGACTTGTAGCCATTCACCAAGAAACGAAAGATTTGCTGCTCATTGATTTCTAGTTTGTGTCCTAAAAGGGCATGTAAAGCCTTCACTTCAGATCCAAAGTATATGCCTTGAATATTCTGGTACACATACAACGGTTTTTCGCCAAAGCGATCGCGACACAAACTCACACTGCCATCAGCCTCATCGTAAACAGCAAAAGCCCACATCCCTTCACAGCGATCTAACACATCCCAACCAAAATAATGCAGAGCAGCCAATAACACTTCTGTGTCAGACTCTGTTTTAAAAACATAACCTGCTGCTTCACATTCCTGTTTGAGTTCAATGTAGTTGTATAACTCGCCATTGAACACCATGTGCTTAGACCCAACGCTAAAAGGCTGATTAGCCCGTTCATCTAAATCAATAATCGACAGCCGCGTGTGCAATAAATGCAATTGCTTCTCTCCGCTAACCTGCCACACACGATTATTTTGCGCATCAGGACCACGCTGTTGCATTGTGCCAAGGCATTCACGCAGTGAAGATGCCGCCAATTGGCGCGTCCCTAAATATCCCGCAATGCCACACATATCAGACCACCATCACTCTTTTTAAACGAAACAAATCAGCACCCACCTCGTTGTAGCCCTCTTCAGCAGTGACCGCGCAGGTGATGTTGCGCTGTTTAAGGCCTTCAATAACCGCCTCTGAATAACAATGAGCCAAACCTTCTGGATAAGAAAAATGCTTCAATTTTTGGCCCACAGCTTGATTCAATTTCTCCACACTGTCTTCAAGCTCTACCTCTAAATCCTGGGGCGATAGATGACTCAATATGCGATGCGTTTTTCCGTGACCTCCCACTGAAAACAAGGGGTGTGCATGTAAGGCCCGCACTTGTTTCCAGGACATCTTCCGGTCTAATTGCTTATCCAATGCCATGGGTTTCTTTTCAATCATTTCATAAACTTTATCTGAAAAATGATAAGGATCAATGGCTGAATCCCCTTTCACCAATCTCCGTATCGAATCCATTAATTTGCGTTTCTCTTCAATGGATTCATAAGCACCATCAACAGACTCATCAATGTCCTTGATCGCCACTTTCTCGACTTTCTCAACTGCATACTCAATTTGATCAACCCATGACACAGCATTGTGTTCAATAAAGTCAGATGTCACATAAAACATTCCCGGCACATTGTATTTCTCAAGGATGGGTGCAGCTACTGTATAGTTGTTCTCAAATCCATCATCAAATGTAATCGAAAAGGAGTTTTTCGGTAGCTCTTTTTCACCTAGCATGGCTTGCTGAATTTCATCCATAGAAATAGCCTGACCCACTGCAGACAACTCCGCAATAAATTGATCAAAGTAATCTGCTGTCAAATGCTTACGCGTATAATTGCGCAAAGGATGCACTTGATGAGGAATCACCCCATGTAATAAAAATATGACGGCCTTATCGGCTTTAAGATAC
>JAJDCC010000100.1 GCA_029261015.1 Candidatus Omnitrophota bacterium
CTTGTGGGCGTCCTGTACGAGCAGTCACATTCCAATCAATTGAGCGCACATCATCACCAGGCTGGTACTCGCGCACTTCTTCAAACTCTATCCCTTGGCCCTTAAAGGCACTGCTATAGCGACCTGCCAAAGTTTCATTGACAATACGGTTGGTGAAGATCTCAATACGTCGGACCTGCTTGAGTATTTCCGGAGGAATCATGAAACGTCCTCCTAGGGCACTGGAACTTGATCAAAGATTCGCTTGAGAAGATCTTCGGATGTCAACGACTCCGCTTCAGCTTCGTAGGTAGGAATAACGCGGTGACGCAACACATCCATTCCCATGGTTTTGACATCTTGTGGAATCACATATCCACGACCTTGCAAAAAAGCATAGGCCTTAGAGGCCAATGCCAATGCAATGGAAGCGCGTGGTGAGGCACCATATTGAATGAGGGGTTTGATATCCAGTTTAAAAGACTCCGGGTCGCGGGTCGCTTGAATCAAATCCAAAATGTACTCTTTGATTTTTTCATCGAGATACACTTCGTTCACCACATTACGCACCTCAAGCAATCGCGCAGGAGAAATCACGGCATCTATCTTAGGTTGAGGTCCCGTATTTGCCATGCGTTCCATGATTTCACGCTCTTCGTTACGCAAAGGATAATTCACAATCGCTTTCAATAAAAACCGGTCTACTTGAGCTTCAGGCAATGCATAAGTGCCTTCTTGCTCTATGGGATTCTGCGTCGCCAACACCAAAAAAGGGTCATCCAGTGTGAATGAGCTGTCGCCTATGGTCACTTGTCGCTCCTGCATGGCCTCAAGCAGTGCGCTTTGCACTTTAGCCGGAGCTCTGTTGATTTCATCAGCTAATACAAGGTTGGAGAAAATAGGGCCCTTTTTGGTCGAAAATGAGCCTTCCTTCGGATTAAAAATTAGCGTACCGATGACATCGGCCGGCAACAAATCTGGAGTGAATTGAATGCGTTGGAATTTGACGTCTAGACACTGCGCTAGGGTTTTCACCGTTAAGGTCTTTGCAAGCCCCGGAACCCCTTCTAAAAGCACATGCCCATTGGTTAACAAACCAACCAGCAAGCGCTCAATTAAATATCGCTGCCCGACGACCACTTTGCCGACTTCTTGGTAAAGATCCTGCACAAAACTGCTGGATGCTTTTACCTGCTCATTGATCGCGCTCAGTCCCGCTTCTGCCATAGAGCTCTCCTGTGTTGCTGGGTTTTGTCTTTGCAGAATCTATTTTAGGCACCGCGCAGAACACGTCAAGAGATGAAAAATAGACTAGTCCTTAGGCTTAGTTTTTTTGCCAATATCGTGAATGCCACATTCTGTTTTGGACTGGCCAGCCCAACGTCCTGAACGCGGGTCATTCGGATCGAGCGGTTTTTGAGTACAAGGATAACAACCAATGGAAGTATAACCTTGTTCCCAAAGGGGATGAAAAGGCAGGTCATGTTCTTTCATATAGTTATAGATATCACGATCGGTCCAGTCAGCTAACGGAGCTACTTTCACCAAACCTGAATCCAGAACATCCACAAAAGGCGTTTGTTGACGCGTTGAGGCTTGTGTGCGGCGAATACCAGCAATCCAACACTTCAAATCAGCCAAAGCGCGTTGGGTGGCTTCAACTTTATAATCCCCACAACAGTAGCTGGGGTCTTCGATAGGGACATTGGCATGCTCTTTTTTGAATGCTTCAACATCCATCTTAGTCGTGAAAACTTCCAAGTTCAGTTCTAACAGATCGGTCAACTTTTTAATGAATGCATGTGTTTCAGGAAACAAAAATCCTGTATCCACAACACGAACACGCATTTTTGGGTCAATCTGAACAGCCATATGGAGGATTGCTGCGCTTTGGGCACCAAAGGAAGACGTAATCGCCACATCCGGCGAATACGTCTTAATGGCCCATTCAAGCACATCTTGAGGACTCGCCTGATCAAACTGCTTGTTGATGGCACTTAATTCTTCAGGCGTCATTGTCTTTTGCAATCCAACCTTTCTCTTCAAGATAAGTCATGATGATTTTAAGGCTCTCAGCTTCAGTCTGCTTTTCACTGTTCACTTTAATTTCCGGATTTTCTGGAGGCTCATACGGATCAGACACCCCCGTGAAATGCTCAATTTCACCAGCCAAAGCTTTTTTGTATAATCCCTTCACGTCACGACGTGAAAGTTCATCAATCGAACACTCGACATAGACTTCAATGTAGCTCTCAATTTGTGCGCGATTATAATCACGAATTTCTTTGTAAGGAGAAATGGCTGCGCTGATTGCAATAGTGCCATTGCGAGAAAGCAGCTTACAAACATAACCTATACGCTTAACATTGATATCACGGTCTTCTTTACCAAATCCTAAACCCTTACTCAGGTTTGTGCGAACTTCATCACCATCGAGGAGTTCAACATTGCGACCACGCTTACGCAAGGCTTCGGCAACCTGAGCCGAAAGCGTGGACTTCCCGGCACCGGACAATCCGGTAAACCATAATGTAAAACCCTTGTACATCAGTAACTCCTTGCCAGCTATGACTTTAGAAAGAACGTTTATTATAGCGGCTCTCACCTCACCCCACCACCGGAAACTCACCTACTCTAAGTTGCTCATTGACAATTGGTTAAACGATTTCATAATAAAGTAATCATGAGTCTTGAGAATCCAGAGATCCTCCCAGAACCTGAAGGCATTCATCGGCCACTGATACTTACTTTGGCCAGCATCATAAGCGCTCTGATTAGCGTCCGTTGGATTGCGGTCATCCTATTAGTCTACGGCCCTGCTATCCTTAACCCTGAAAGCTCACAAGACTTGGTCTTTCTGAGTCTGGATATGCAACCATCAGCAATGAATTGCTTGCTAGCAGCCGTACACGTTCTCTTACTTTTTGCAGGCGCTTTGACTTATTGGAAGATGTATCAACGCGGTGTGTTGATTTACGTCGCAGATCTTGTCTTGGTGGGGATTTGGATGTTTTTGCCTGCATCACCGCCACTCCTTAACTTCTCAGGTTTTGGCGTGGCGGTCATTGCAGTTGCCATCGGTTTGTTTACTATGCCTAAACGACTTATTGATTGAGTGCGTTTAAATCTATTCCCTGTAAATCAATGATTTCAAGTCCAGCGGGCACTTCAAATAAATTGGATGCCAATGTTTCATTGAACTTCACATTTCGCATACGAATCGATGTTCCCTCGGATTCTACCCTTACCGGAAAATTGTGGTCTTTCCATACCCAAACACGTGTCAAAGAACCCGATCCGGGCTGGGCAAATTCATAAATATCACAAGAATAAGCGCCTAATTCTTCGGAACCCTTTTGGACAGCTCCCTGAGCCTCTAAGAATTCCAAATAGTTTTCTGCATTCTTACGCAATTCCTGACTGATCGAAGGATCCGAAGGCAACTTCATCGCCATGTTTTCTGAGGGCATAATGGAATACATTCCCTCACTGTTGCTAATGACCACGCTGTTGGTTCCAGCCGCATCAGACTCAATGCGAAACTGATCGTCCTTAAGACTCACTTTGGACAGTATTTCCTGCCCCTCAACACTGACAGTCTGTTCATAGGATAATGCCAAGGCATGCGCTGAGCCCATACTGCAAAAAAACAAGACCCCCAAACTGACCCCCCGTATCATCCAAGTTGTTAATGTGTTGTTCTGGTTCATGTGATGTCCTAAGTTGTCTTTATACTCCAGGCTAGTTCCAAAGCTCCAATCGCTGTATAGTATACCTGAAACATGAATCCTCGTCCCACTCTGATCACATGGCTCTGCATCTGGGAAGGCCTCGGAATACTGGGGCTGGTAGCCCTGGCTATCACCTTATATTGGTCAGATATTCGCGCTGAAGTAGCCCACACCTTAGGTCCAGAATCTCTTCAAGTATTAGTCCTAGGGTGTCTACTACAACCTTTGCGATGTGTGGGAATCATCGGGCTCTGGAAACTGAAAAGTTGGAGTCTTTTTATGTTTGGCGCCTACATTCTATGCAGCTCTTTACTCTGGCTTTATGCTGCTTCCATAGGTAAACCCGATATGCTTAACAGCTTTGCGCACATCATGTCGCTCATCTTACTCATTACAGGCATTCGCCACCGAGGAAAACTCACCTAATGCCAGAGCAAAAGCATTCTCACGCACTCACACGACTCATTTTTTTAAAATGCCTGGGATTGATTTATATCTTGGCGTTTGCTTCACTCCTCCCTCAAATAGTGGCACTGATTGGGGCAGAAGGGATCCTTCCAGCGAATAATTTTCTCGAATTGTTGAGCGAAAAGTTTGCACAGAAAGCACCGATTGTAGCTCCCAGCCTGTATTGGCTTGCCCCTAACGATGGCATGCTTATAGGTATTTGTGTCTTAGGGATTTTTTCAGCCTTCCTTTTAATTTTGGGTCTTGTCCCTATAGCTGCACTGGTTATTGCTTGGGTTTCCTACTTATCACTAGTAACAATAGGGCAAAACTTTCTTGCCTTTCAGTGGGATGCATTACTGCTAGAAGTCGGTTTTTTGGCTATCTTCTTTGCTCCAGCCAACACACATCATGACCGATTTCGCCACAAGCCACCGACACTCGCTATCTTATGGTTATTCCGACTTTTACTCTTTAAACTGATGTTTCTCTCAGGCCTCGTTAAAATCATGAGTGGCGATGCTGTCTGGAAAAACCTTACAGCTTTAAATTTTCATTACCAAACACAACCCTTGCCCCATTTCCTCAGTTGGTATGCCCATCATTTGCCTGCTTGGTTTCAACAAACATCCTGTGCTGCTATGTTTTTCATTGAGCTAGTCGTGCCTTTTTTGATCTTCTTTCCCCGCAAAATACGCTTTGTCGCAGCAGGCTGCTTTGTCTTGTTACAAAGCTTAATTATTCTGACCGGCAACTACGGCTTCTTTAACATACTTTCACTGGCCTTATGCCTACTCCTTCTTGATGATGGAGTGTTCCCAAAGGCTCTCTTTCAGAGGAACTTCGAAACAGCCATACCTACTCCGTGGATAGGCACCAATTGGGCCAAAACAACTGGAGTCTTTTTGGCAGGTGGTCTCATTGCCTTAAATGTCTTTATAGCCTTACGCATGGCCCAAATAAAACCCTTTCTTCCTCCTGTTATCAACAAAACTATAGCTCTCATACAGCCCTTCAGGGTCTGCAATAGTTATGGGTTGTTTGCAGTCATGACAAAAGAGCGCCGTGAGATTGTTTTAGAAGGTTCAATGGATGGCCAAACGTGGGCTGCCTATAAGCTGCCCTATCAACCCCAAGACCTGAATGTTGCCCCTAAATGGGTCGCACCTTATCAGCCTCGACTGGATTGGCAAATGTGGTTCGCTGCATTGGGGAATTATCAGCAAAACCCATGGTTAATACGTACAGCTGAACTGATCATGAAAAACGATGCTAAAACATTAGCCCTTTTTGCACACAATCCTTTTCCTGACACCCCTCCTAAATTCATGCGTGCTAATATATATCGCTACCAATTTACAGCTCCAAAAGTACGCAAAGAAACAGGTAATTGGTGGTCGCGTGAATTATTAGGCCTCTATTTTCCACCGCTATCCCTTAGAATGAAAGCATCATGAATTTGTACAAGAATATTTTCCTAGGATTGCTGCTCTGCTCTGTCATCGGCTCATCACCTGCATGGGCCCAAAAACGCTATCCTGCCCCTGCAGGTAAAGTGAATGACTTTGCAGGCGTATTGCCAAGACCCCAAATACAACAGCTTGAAAATTTACTCCAAGAGGTACTCCTCAAAACAAAAACCACTATTGTTGTGGCTACCTTTAAGCATTTGAATGGCATCGACGAAAACACAGCAGCTACTGAGATTTTTGAACAGTGGGGTATCGGTGATAAAAAAACCGACAAAGGCATTTTGTTCCTTGTGTCGATGGAAGACCGCCGCATGCGAATCGAAACAGGCTATGGGGTTGAAGGTATTTTACCGGATGCCAAAGCGGGTCGACTCCTTGATCAATACGTTGTCCCTCAATTCAAACAAGGACTTTTTGCTCAAGGGATCTTGCAGGGAACTATCGTATTAGCACAAATTGTTGCGCAAGATGCAGGGGTGAGCTTAAACAACAACATGTCGCGTGCGCCACCTCAACAAGAAGCACAGCCCTTAACCCCTCTAGGAATGTTGTTCCGAGGAATTTTTTTGATTTTGATGGTCATTCTATTTATCCGTAACCCCTCCTTGTTTTTTTGGATTTTGCTTTCTTCCATGGGTGGCCGCTCTGGAAGAGGTGGAGGAAGTTATGGTGGAGGTTTTGGCGGCGGACTTTCTGGTGGCGGTGGCGCTTCACGTGGTTGGTAAAGAATGAGGTTAAATAATGAAACTTGAAGAACTCACAAAGGCACTCCAGGAAAACCTTGGATCCTCCCTAGAGGCCGTTGTGTTATATGGCTCAGCCGTTGGTGGTGATCATGCCGGAAAAAATTCGGATTACAATGTCATGGCTGTTGTGAGTGATTTCTCTGTTGAGAAGTTACGTACTTTATCCAAAACAGTCCAAAAATGGGTGAAAGCTAAGAACCCTCCCCCCTTGCTTTTTACAGAAGAAAGGTTGCATGCATCCACCGATATTTTTCCCATTGAGCTACTCGATATTAAAGAAAATCATCGCCTGTTATTTGGCCGTGATTGCCTACACGATCTTGAAATCAAAACTACGCATTTACGACTTGAGCTAGAACGTGAACTTCACAGCAAAATGATCCAACTCCGTGAAGACTATTTAATTGACGCTCAAAGGGACCGTGATGTCAGACAGATCTTACTTCAGTCCATTTCAAGTATTTTAGTCCTGTGTCGAGCCGCACTGAGGCTCTGGACAAATGAAGTCCCTAGTCATAAGCTAGAGGCCACAAGAAAATTGGCAGACTACATTGCATTTGATGTGACTTTATTTGAAAGTCTTTTTGAACTGAAACAAACCGGGAAATTAGCGCAAAATCCACATGATGTGTTTCAGCGTTATTTAAATGCCCTAACCTTGATTGTAGATGCCGTCGATAAACGTTCGGCTGAATAGGAGTTTACTTTAGATGAAAAAAGGAACAGCAATACTTTTAGGTATTATTTTATTTTTAGTCGTTGTGCCCGGCTGTATCGGTATTGGCAGTTACAACCGTTTGGTACAAACTCAAGAGACGGTTGATGAAGCATGGTCCCAAGTAGAAAATGTACTCCAGCGACGCTATGACTTAATCCCCAACTTAGTCAACACCGTTAAAGGTTATGCTTCACACGAAAAAGAACTCTTCACAGAAGTGACTAAATTACGCTCGCAGTGGGGCGCAGCAAAAGCTCCAGAGCAAAAGTTGGCTGCAGCTAATGGCTTGGAAAGCGCTTTAGGTCGCTTAATGGTCGTGGTAGAGCGTTATCCTGATTTAAAGGCAAACCAGAATTTTCTGGCTTTGCAGGATGAACTCGCAGGGACAGAAAACCGCGTCGCTGTAGAACGTAGACGTTATAACCAAGCGGTTAAAGCTTATAACGTCAACGTGCGCCGGTTCCCCTCTAATATCATTGCCAGTATGACAGGATTTGAAAAAGCAGAGACTTATTTTGAAGCCGATGAAGGAGCACAAGCGGCGCCACAAGTTCAGTTCTAACTGCACGATAACGAATCTTCATACAAAAAAACGCCGGGAGAGTGCACATTCTCCTGGCGTTTTTTTAATCAAACCTCATCACCACAAGGCGTAGAATTAGCGCCTGACACTAATTCTTGAAATAGGCGGGCTCGTTACCCACTTTCCATTTCACATTGCATCCCATGCTAGGTCGTTGCTCAATTTCTAAAGAATCGCCCCTCAAGCCCGCATCTATAGCTGCACGCAAATCCTTACCTGTTAATGGTTTGCCACTATCGGGACGTGAGTCATCGAGTTGCCCTCGATAGATCAACTGACGTTTGGAATCAAACAAGAAGAAATCAGGGGTGCAGGCTGCTGTATAAGCCTTAGCCGTTTCTTGAGATTCATCATAACAAACCGGATAGCCCCAACCTTCTTCATACGCTAACTGCTTCAGCTCTTCTGGGGAATCATCTGGATACTTCACAATATCGTTGGCACTGATCGCCAAAATGCCTACAGATTTATTGGCATAATCTTTCCCTAATCGCGTCAGTTCTCCTTTAATGTGTTGGACATAAGGGCAATGCTTTGAAATAAATATCACCAAAAGTAATGATTTATCCGAAAAAGACTCTAGTGTCACCTCTTGTCCATTCATCACATTTGGCAAACAAAAATCGGGTGCGGCAGTGCCTAAAGCCAACATAGTTGAAGGGGTAAGTACCATCATGAACTCCTTAGTGTGCGGTTGTTTGAAGTGACATTTTAGCACAAGCCCATTATGGATTAATTAAGACAAAAAAGCCTGCCACCCATAAGGGCAGCAGACATTTATCTGGATAGAGCGTTTTAATCACTCCTGCGAAGTTCTAGCTTCGCGTGCTTCTTTTCTTTCTGCTCTACGTGATTGCGCCTCTTCAATTCTTTCGGCACGCTTGGCTGTTTTAGCTTCTATCATTTCCTGACGCTTCGCTTTCTTAGCCTCTATTACGGCTTCATGCTGGGCCTTCTTTTTGGCGACGACTTCATCATGATGCGCCTTGGCTGCTTCAACTTTCTCAGCATGCACTGCTTTCTGATGTACTACAGCCTTATGTGCTTTCGCTTTTTGACCTTCTGCCCAAACAGGACCTGCGATCAACAAACTGAGTGCCAAAGTTAATGTGATTTCGCGTTTCATACTCTTCGTCCTCCATATTCACAATGTAAAAGGCTCATTCTAAAGCTATACCTTAGACGGCACAAAAGAAGAAGGGTTTACTTAAAAACCCTTTTTTAGACAAGGTAGCGTTTTCTTAAGCTCAAAAAAACAGATTCATG